>QMRZ01000056.1 GCA_003649495.1 Thermoprotei archaeon
CCCTCGGGCCTGTCCACCTCATGCAATCTCAAGCTGTTCCTAGCTGCAGTGGGCGCCTCAAGCTCTGTGGGGCTAGCGCTGATTGAGGGCATATCCCCGGAGTTCAGGCGTGTGGAGGGCCTAGATACCGTAGCCCTCGAGCCCCATCAGCTAGTCGAGGTCCTGGAGAAGTGGGGGGAGGTGGACGTAGATGCTGTCGTGCTCGGCTGTCCCCACCTGTCTCCCCAGGAGCTAGTCGAGCTCTACAATAGGCTTAGGGGACGCCGCCTGTTACGCCGGCTCTTGTTATTCACCTCGCGGTGGGCGGCATCGAGGGCTACCCATGCTGTACGGGGCCTTAAAGAGGTGGGAGCCGAGGTGTACGTGGATACCTGCATGGTAGTGGGGGACCTGAGGAGAATGGGGGTGGAGAGCTGCGCCACTGATTCCGCCAAAGCTGCATACTACCTCACCAACCAGGGCTATGGTGTATGGCTGGCTCCGCGAGATGCGCTGCTAGAGGCGGTAACCGCCTGAGCGGCAGGTTATAAGCTCGAGAAATTCGAATATAGGAGGAGGGGGTAGTGGTTCCCGTGGATGCTAGTGAGAGGCAGCCAGGCCCCCTGAGGATTAGGGGCAGGGGCCTTGTAGAGGGGGAGTGTAGGGGTAGGCTACTGGTGACTAGGGAGCCGATTTCATTCTATGGGGGCGTTGACCCCGAGACTGGCAGGATAGTGGAGAGGGGCCACGAGCTGTACGGCGAGAGCGTGGCTGGCGCAATCCTCGTGTTCCCTTACGGGAAGGGGAGCACCGTGGGATCCTACACTCTCCTCAGGCTAGCAAGGAGGGGTAGAGCGCCGGCTGGCATAGTCAACTTGATGAGTGAGCCAATAGTGATCGTGGGCTGCATCCTGGGGAGGATCCCGCTCATGGATAGCCCCAGCCCTGATCCGATAAGGCTGAGGAGCCTGATAGAGGGTGCTGAGACGCGCATGGTTGTTAGGGGCAGTTTAGGTGTCCTGGAGGTGAGTGTGAATGTGCGAGGAGAGGAGGGCTAAGCTGGAGGAGATAGCCGAGGAAGTAAGGAGATGTACTAGGTGTCCCCTGCACGAGAGGCGCACTAAGGCGGTGCCGGGCGAGGGGGATCCATGCGCCACCGTTATGCTCGTGGGCGAGGCCCCCGGCTACCACGAGGATCTACAGGGGAGGCCTTTTGTGGGGGCTGCGGGCAAGCTCTTGAACGAGATGCTCGGCATCGCCGGCCTGAGCAGGGGGGAGGTGTTCATAACCAACGTCGTCAAGTGTAGGCCTCCCGGCAACAGGGATCCCAGGGAAGAGGAGGTGAAGGCGTGTAAGCCCTTCCTCCTAGCACAGCTCGAGGTCATAAGGCCCGCCATCGTAGTGTGCCTAGGCAGGCACAGCACCCGCCTATTCTTCGAGCTGGCAGGGCTCAAGTTCTCCTCAATACTCAGGGTGAGGGGCGGGGTCAGGAAGGTGAGGATACTCGGGATGAACCTCATGCTACTGCCCACCCTCCACCCAGCGGCTGCGCTCTACAATCCCCGCCTGAGGGGCCTGCTGGAGAGCGACTTTCGGCTCCTGGGCTCGCTGATCTCAGGCGGGCAGAGCGGGCTTGAGAGGTGGCTTGGGAGGTGAGGATCGAGAGGGTGAGGAAGCTCAGGCGGCTGATAGAGGCGCTGGACGGCTACAGGATTGGCCGCTACACGGATGTGGGGAGGGTTGAGGAGCTGATAGACGAGCTAGGCCTGAGGCTACCTCACGACTGGAGTGAGGTCAGGAGGGACATTGAGGAGATCCTATCCCTACCCCGCAGAGCCCCCAACTACGAGCGGTTGAGGAAGCTCGAAGCTCTCTCATCACGCCTCTCCAGGGCTAACTTGGCCATAATAGGAGTGGCCATCCTGTCCTACCTGGCTGGCCACCCTTACGTCTTCGTGGCGCTAGCCGTGTCATCTCTAGTGGTGTTGAACGTGGTCTACTTCCTGAAGGCGTACGTGAACTTTAAGATCAGCGAGGTATACGCCTCCAGCCTCGAGGAGCTGGAGGCGCTGGGAGCTAGGATTAAGGAGACAGTCGAATTCCTGCTGAGGCAGCTTAGGAAGGAGCTTAGGAGCATGGGTTATAGGGTGGAGGAGTTCAGGTTGAAGCTCTGGGTGCCGGACTACTCTGGGATCCAGGTAGTCAAGAAGCCCTCGATCCTCTCCTCCCGCTACGTGGTTAAGCTAGCCTAGCTGCGTCTAGCCCCCGCAGCGCACTCCCTACACACTCTAGCGACTCCAACCTCTATTGAGCACTCCTCGCAGACTAGCCGCCCGCACACCGCGCAGTAGCCCACTGAAAGTGCCTCTCTGCAGAGCTCGCAGGAAGCTAGCTCGCAGAGCACGCAGCGGGATCCCCGCCAATCCGAGTCGCAGACGTGCCTGCCGCAGACCTCGCAGCGCCGCGTGGCTGGCCTCTCTCTACAGACCTCGCATAATCCTTTTAACTTTATGGGTAACTTGCTGTAACGCGGTATGGTGAGCCTGATGCTCGATGACACTAGTTATCTGTTACTGGTGATCCTTAAGTGCTACGGGAGGCCGATGGAGAGGCTAACACTCCACAGGCATCTCTACAGGATCCTCGAGAGGACTGGGCTTAAGCTGGACCTCAAGTTCTACGGTAAACCCCCCTTCTCGCCTCAAGTAGAGGAGAAGGTGGAGGAGCTCATCAATAAGGGCCTCCTGAAGAGGCTCTACATGGTGGGCCCCCTCTACACCGAGCTTTACAGGGAGTACGTCAGGTTAACGGAGAAGGGGAGGGAAGTGCTAGACTCTGTCTCTCCTAAGGGCTTTGAGGAGGAGATAGAGCAGTACTTCGAGGAGGTGAGGGCGAAGAGCAGAGGTGAAAAGGTTGAGCGCAGTGTCCAGCACTAATGTCACCGTCCTTGTGGATGACCTATTAGCCGAGGAGGGCGCGAGCCGAGGGGCGCTGCCAGCCCACGGGCTTGGGCTACTGGTCGAGTGTACGCTGGAGGATGGAGTTAAGCGTAGATTGCTAGTTGATGGAGGCCCTTCGCGGTACGTGCTGGAGCACAACGCATCCGCGCTCGGCCTCGAGCTAAAAGCCCTCGACGCCGCCGTAGCATGCCTGTGGAGCTCGCACCACGTGGCTGCCCTCCTGGACCTGGCGCGTCACAAGCGTCCCTGGAGATCTCTCTACATGCCTCCCCTCCCCAAGGCTAAGCCGGGCGGGCCCAGCCGCCTCAGGGAGTTCCCCGCCCTCCTAGTCCCCATGTGTTCTCCAGTCTACAACGAGAGGGCCCTGTTGATCAGCTCGCCCCGCGGCTACGTGGCAGTAGTGGCATGCTCAGTGTATGGGGTGGAGGTGGCGCTTAGAGCTCTCGAGACCATCCTCAAGAAGTTAGATGGGGGGCTCGCAGCCATCGTAGGGGGCTTTAACCTCAGCACGCTCGATGTCTACGGGCTTAGACTCCTCTCCAAGTACGCTAAGCGGCGCGGGGCTGAAGTGGTGCCACTCCACTCTACCTCGCTAGAAGCGCGTGAGAAGCTGGCTAGGACTTTTGGGCTTGAGGAGGTGCCAGGGGTGGGGACTGAGGTGGAGGTGGCATGAGGAGAGAGATGCTCGACGTGGCTCTAGCCGCAATCTGCCTGGCGGCAGTGGCGTGCATTGCGGCGTCGGTGCCCTTCGAGAATCTGCTCAGCGAGTACAGGTTCGCGAGGGCCTTCCCCTGGTACGTCTACTGGCGTGTAGGGGTGGCGATGTTCTTCGCGTGGATAGTGAGCGCCTCCATAGTCTCGAGGAAGTACAGATTCACGCTGTGGCTCATGTGGATGAGCGCGCTGGCACTTGCAGCCGCCCACTACTCCCTGCTTATGGCTGAGGCGTGGAGTGGAGCTAGAGTGACTCTGCTCCCCCTCGTGTATATCGTAGAGAAGGGGGGCGGCGTGACCTATAAGCTGGACGTGGCGCAGCTGGCCCTGCTGCTCAGCGGCCTCGAGCACTTCCTCATCTCAAGAACTTCTCCTCGAGCTCCTTCAGGTACTCAGCCGACTCCTTGACGCTGACGAACAGCTTCGCCACCGTCTCCACGTCCTCTACCTCCACCCTAGAGGCGCCACGCCTCGTGGCGATCACCCTGGCGGGGGTAAGCAGCTGGACCGCGTAGCGGAGGCTCCTCTCAACGCCTATGTCAGTCAACCGCTCTAGCGCCTTCTCATCCAGCTCCACTCCCTCCTCCCTAGCCCTGATCTTCAGTATCTCCCTTATCTCGTCCCTGGTGTAGGGCCTCGTCTCTATTATGAGGAGCCTGTCGAGGAGGTCGAGCGGCACGCCGTGGGGGGCTACCACGTCAGTCCCCCTAATCCTGGCGAAGCCCCTATTGCTGGCCAGGATTATTATTGGGGCGAGCTCGCTCTCCATTGCCCTGGAGAGGAAGCTGAAGGCCTCTATATCCAGCATGTGGACGTCGTCGATGAAGAGGACGCCTGGTATGAGCTCCGCTCTGCCCTCGTCTATCCAGCTCTTCACAGTCTCGTCAACCCTCCTCCTCACATCGGCTGATATCTCCCTCTCCTCAGCTCCCCCGAGCAGCAGGGAGAGTAGGCTGCCTCCCCTCGAGTGCATCACGTCCAAGTCGTGCAGCGTCATGGTGTGTACAAACTCCTTCTCCTTCAATATCGGGCCGCTGGGAAGCTCGACGAGCCTGGCGGAGGCGAGGTCGTACCTGCGGTCAGCAGTCTTGGAGCGGCCGACCTTGTACACGCGCCCCGTCTCCTCATCTATCCACACGACATCGCCCTCTGAGACCCCCTTGGACAGCATCTCGGAGATTATGCTGCCATCAACGGTGAACGTCCGCTCCTCGCTGCTGGTCTTCAGCGTTATTACGCCCTCCACCGGCACCTGAACCCAGGGGTTGTAGGGGTGCTTGTCGAACTTCACTTCCATCCTCTTCACCATCCCCTCGTAAACCCTCCTGTACTCCCTGACTCTAACGCCTATGGCGCTCCTCAACGCCCTCATCAGCACCTCCGTCTTCTTCATCTCGGCGCTGTAGATCTCAGAGCCCGAGATGGCGACGAACGGCGTGTCCTCTCCCAGCTCGCGCGCTATCGCCACCGCGAGGGCTGTCTTCCCCGTGCCGGGGGGCCCGGCCAGCAGTATACCGCGGCCAGCCATCTTGCCCTGCTTGATCATCTGCACGACAATCCACGCAGCCCTCCTAGCCTCGATCTGGCCTACAAAGCCGTCTGCAATCGGCAGGGGCTCGCCATCCCTAACTCCTAGCCCCCTGATGTGGGAATGAGCGCCTACCCTTTCAAACCTCCCGGCAGACATGGCGCCCATCCCCCAGAGACCGCCTGCACTCCTTCTTAATAGAGATTCCCTCTACATGCTGGGGGCGGGCTTTGCTCTCTCAGGAGGATGCGCGTGAGCCGCTCAGGAGAGCTGGGGTTTCCAGTTCGACTCGTCATCGGAGCATATCGTGATATCCTCTAGGGGGAAGCTCTCCTCAACTCTCCTGAACACCCACCTCCCCTCCCTCGAGAACCAGACTGCTACTACCGCGATTCTCTTCTCGTACTTCTTAAAGGCATCTAAGAACTTGAATAGCTTCACTAGCTGCTCCCTCCTGACCCTAACTCTCCTCTTGCTGGTGGCCTTCACCTCAAAAGCCACCACCTCTCCCACCTCGTTATCGACGAGGAACACATCGGGGAGCGCCGTCTTCGAGTTGGGCGGAGCTCTGCCGCCGCTGACCGGGACTCTGAAGACGTAGGCGGATGCGCGCCTCGACAGCAATTTCACAAGCCTCCTCTCAGCATCGAAGCCCCTTCGCCTCCAGCTTAGCTGCATCCAAAGAGATTAATTGAGGGAGCGGGTATAAGAGGTGTGCGCGATGATGTGAGTCATGCCTCCTGATTAGTGATGAGTTCTGGGGTATCTGAGCCGTTCACCTCATCCGTAGCTTCATGTATTGCATCTTCCTGTATCCGCCGCGGATGGGGTCGCCACGCCCTCCCCCGGGCAAGCTGCGTCGGGGGGCACGGCTCCCGCAGCCCGCGGGCAGGGCTTTAAGCCTCCCCACACAGTCTAGAGAGACGTAGAAAGACACACGATACGGAAAGCCACAGTCTAACGTTACTGCCCCTTAATTTAAACGCCCGCCTCCCCATGGATATGTGGCTGAGAGGCACTTCACAGTGGACAGGGTCTCTGAGGCACTACTGGAGAACTGGCGCAAGCCTGTAAAGGCCGAGCTTCCTGGGGGCTTCAGCTGCCTGAAGCCCATTTTAAGACTGGGCAGTGAGCCTACCTTTCGTGGGCTACACAGTTAACTGGGGAGTAGTTGAGGAGGTGGCCAATCACCTCAGGAGGCGGGCTGTCAGGAGGCTCATAGACATTGCCGAGAGCGTAGATCCACAGATGGCCGCTGTCTCGGAGATCCTTAGCAAGTATAGCCGCCTTGAAGACTCTGTGTTCTACGTAGTCAGCGTGGCAACGGTCAGCTACATGCTGACTGCTAGGGGCGAGGAGCACTGGAGGCTGGCGGCGTTGTACTCCTCGGGCAACCCTCTAAGCGACTTGCGGGGATTTGTGGCGGAATCCCCAAGCCTCAGGTTAGGTAGGCGGGCCCGCTTAGCTAGGGTGGAGCGACTAGCTAGCTTTTACCCGCGCTTCCTCGAGGAGTTCAATGACTACTTGAGGGACTTAGAGGCACTCAGGCGGGATTTGGCACGGGTACTCAGGGCAGACCCCGATTCTAAGACGATAGTGTTCGCCATCAAGATGCTCTATTACGCCGCTAAGGCCGCAGGCCTTGAAGTGCGGCTCCCTCCCTCAATCCCGGTGCCTGTGGATAGGAGGCTGTGCCTCCTCAGCCTAGTTAGTGGCGTAATTGAGGGAGGAACAGCTGAGCCCCGCGAGGCCAGGAGGCTCCTCTCCAGAGCGCCTCACTTAGTGAGGGAGGCTTGGAGCGTGGCTGGCAGGCGGG
This sequence comes from Thermoprotei archaeon, assembly GCA_003649495.1. Lineage (GTDB taxonomy): Archaea > Thermoproteota > Thermoprotei > Thermofilales > Thermofilaceae > B17-G15. Next base: position 6,998 of record QMRZ01000056.1, read on the forward strand.
GAGACGTGCCGCCGCTGAGGCTTGACGCGCTGCTATGGCTGTTAGGGGGCTGCTATGAGCGGGGCGGTCGCGATGGCGCACTCAGGCTAGTGCTCGAGCTATTCCCCGAGCTGCCGCGGGGGGCGGAGCCCTTCATCAGGCTCCTGCTAGGCTTGAGGCCATAGTCCTCGGGCGTGAAGTAAACTACTATCCTGCCAGTCTGCCAGTCCCTTATCAGTATGCGGGCGGCCTCCTCGACGTTGAGCTCACCCCCTTTAAGCAGGAGGCCCCTCCTCCTGGCCAGGGACTCGAGCAGCGAGAGTGGGTCATCGCCAGAAATGCCGTAGCACCTCTCGAATACCCCGGGGTCCTTACGCCTCAGCATGTTTATCAGCTTGACAGCCGTGGGGATTGGGTCGCTTAACGCCTCGGGGCGCAGCGCCCCCCTTATGGCGAGCTCGTCCTCGCTCCCCCGAGGCACTACGCCGGGCGTGTCGACAACTCTAAGCCAGGTTGCTGCCCTAGCCTTCATATGGACTCTCGTCCAGCCGGGTATGGGGCTTGTCGAGGCGCTGTGCCTGCCCTTCAACACGTTCAGTATTGTAGACTTGCCGACATTGGGCAGGCCCACGACCGCTATGGTCACCGGCCTCTTATCCACGACCTGCTTGATTATCCTCCACAGCCACCTGGTGCCAAGCCGCTCCCTGGCGCTGAGGTAAATCGTCGGGTACTCGCGGCTGAGCACCTCCTTCCACTCCTCGAGCACCTCCCTAGGCACCAGGTCGGCCTTATTGATCACTATGACCAGCCTCTTCCCAAGCCTCTCCACGAGGGCCTCCAGCTCTCGTGAGCGAGTGGCCATGGGATCCCTAGCGTCGACTACCTCCACCACTACATCTGCCTCCTTAACGACCCTCTTCACTAGGAGCCATGGATCCCTCCTGGAGCGTAGGGCCATCTAGGCAACCCAGGTTACCACTTAGGCAGCCACTTTTTAATTGGGTTGCCGCGCCTATTCGAGGATGATAGTCCTGCTCACAGTGAAGGACCTCGTAGCGCGACTGTACTTCACGGGCTTTCACTGCCCTGTGACGTACTCGGCCCTGCGGCGTGCCATGCCGCTCACAGCTATGGCTCACAGGCTAGGCGGTATCCTGCTGCTGCGCCTCGAGCTGAGGGGCAAGGCCGAGTCGCACAGGGCTACGCTAGGGCTCGGGGAGGTGGCTTACTGGCCCCCAGCTGACGCCCTAGTAGTATCCCTGGAGCAGCTAGTGAAAATGCCGAGTCCTGTAAACCCTCTCGGCGTAGTCGTCGAGGGGCTCGAGCTCCTCAGGAGCTTAGAGGAGTGTGAAGAGGCTAGAGCCATGTTAAGGCTTCCCGAGGGGGAAGACGTACAGTGGCCTTCCTCTCAACCTGAGGATTGAGGCCACCTCGTCATCGTAGAAGGCGCCCACGGCTACGGTCCCCAGCCTAAGGGAGGTCGCAGCCAAGTATAGGCACTGCCCCATCATCCCCGCCTCTACCTCAGCCGCGGCACTGGGCGCTGGCGTGTACATCACTATGTTAGCCGCTGCATTCTCCACCCACTCCTGCCCTAGGCAGGCCCGCGCCAGCGTCCTGGAGAGATCGCCTCCGAGAGTTGAGGCCAGCGAGTGGCCCTGAGCGTCGTACATGTAGACTCCAGCCCTGAGGCCCTCGACCTCCCTAACGACTACGCAGCTCTCCACCCTGTACCCCCCGGGGAGCTGCGGGTAAGGCCTGACCACTCCTGCAGCTGACCAGGCGAGTACTGCGGAGAGCTCCGCTAAGGCGAGGGGGATCGGCTTATAG
>QMRZ01000057.1 GCA_003649495.1 Thermoprotei archaeon
GACTACTCTGCCGGTGTCGCCGCAGCGCCAGAGGTTCACCGAGCTCACGCCTCCGCGCAGGGAGAGTGTACAGCTGAGGGCTGGGTGGCCGGCCACGAAGCGCTCCCTCGGCTCGCTCACCTCCAGCTCCCTGGCCGCTCTCTTGCCGAGCTCCTTTGACAGCTGCTTCCTCAGGTTCTTCAGGTAGATCTGCAGGAGCTTGGCGAGCCCCCCCTTGGGCAGCTTCATCTTCCTCCACGTCACCTCGAGGCGGGGGTTCTCGTACTCATCGCCCAGGATGAAGTACGCGTTATCCCAGCGGCCTGAGTCGGCTATCAGCCTCCACTGCTCAGGAGCTAGGAACTCAACCCGCCTCCACCCGAAGAGCCTCATCCGGGCCTCCATAATCCCTCTATTCGAGGGGATCCGACCTTAAGACCTTTCTGCGCGCTAGTGTAGTCGAGGAGGTAAACGTTAAGTGGCAGCAGCGCACCTACTTAGCGGCCATGAAGAGGGTCATGCCCCTAGACGGCACTTGGCAGCTGCAGGGCTTCAAGCCGGGGGAAGGCGTTAAGTCGGGGGCTCACGGCGTAGACTACAGAGCCGAGGGATGGCTAAAGGCAAAGGTTCCCGGCGTAGTTCACCTGGACCTCATGGAGAATGGCGTGATACCAGACCCCTTCTACGGCTTAAACGAGGAGGAGGTTAGGTGGGTTGAGGAGAGGGAGTGGTGGTACAGGAGGGAGCTTGAGGTGCCCGCGGACTTCCTGGATGCAGATGCGGTGGAGCTGGTGTTCGAGGGGCTGGACACCTTCGCCACGATATGGGTCAACGGGGTAGAGGTGGGCAGGGCTGACAACATGTTCATTCCATGGATATTCGACGTGAAGCACCTGTTGAGGCCCGGGAGGAACGTCATCGCTGTCAAGTTCGACCCCCCGGCGAGGGTCTTGGAGGAGCTTGAGGCTAAACACGGGAGGCTGGGTGCCGGCTTCTACGCGCCGAGGGTTTACGGGAGGAAGGCGCAGTACTCATTCGGCTGGGACTGGGGGCCTCGGCTCCCGACATCCGGGATATGGCGCAGCGCCTACCTAATAGCCTTCAGCGGCGCTAGGTTGATGCACGTGGCCTCCCTCCCCCTCAAGGTCAGCGAGGAGGAGGCTGAGCTACTGCTGGAGGCCGAGGTGAAGGCTGTTAGGGGGCTCGACGCGGTAGTGACATTCGAGCTCTCGGGGCGTGACGGCGTCCACACGAGGTCCGTAAGTGTGAGGCTGGAGGAGGGGCTAAACGAGGTCAGGGCTAGGATGAGGATACCCAGGCCAGAGCTCTGGTGGCCGAGGGGCTACGGGCCTCAAAACCTCTACACCCTGAGGGTGAGGCTGGAGGCGGGGGGCGAGCTACTGGATGAGGTGGCTGTGAGGACGGGCATACGCAGTGTAGAGCTAGTCCGCGAGCCTGATGAGGAGGGGAAGTCGTTCTACTTCAAGATCAATGGGGTGCCCGTGTTCTGCAAGGGCGCTAACTGGATACCTGCAGATAACCTGCTCCCGAGAGTTACGAGGGAGAAGTACGCTAAGCTCCTGAGGATGGCGGCTGACGCCAACATGAACATGATCAGGGTGTGGGGCGGCGGCATATATGAGGACGATTCCTTCTACGACATCTGCGACGAGCTGGGGATAATGGTGTGGCAGGACTTCATGTTCTCGGGGGGCGAGTACCCCGAGGCCGAGTGGTTCCTCAAGAATGTTGAGAGGGAGGTCGAGGAGGTGGTGAAGAGGCTCAGGAACCACCCCTCCATCGTACTGTGGTGTGGAAACAACGAGTGCGAGTGGAGCAGGAGGGGGCAGGTGATATTCCACGAGCTGATACCGCGGATCTGCGCCCGCCTCGACCCCTCCAGGCCTTACTGGCCCTCAAGCCCCTACGGGGGCGACCTGGAGATCCGGGCTGGCCACATCTCCCTGACGTGTAGGGGCTGCGACCCCAACTCGCCGCGTGAGGGCGATAGGCACAACTGGGATGTATGGCACGGGTGGAGGGACTACTACGATTACACGCGCGATAACGCGCGCTTCGTAAGCGAGTTCGGCCTCCAGGCACCGCCCGTTATCGAGACGATAGAGGCGTTCACGCCCCCCGAGGAGCGCTCCTTCTTCAGCAAAGTCATGCTGCACCACAATAAGATGTACCTGGTGGCCCCGCCGGGCTACGGCAATGAGAGGATACTCTGGTACGTGATGACCCACTACGGGCTGCCTAAGAGCTTCGAGGAGCAGGTCTACTGGGCCCAGGTCTGCCAAGGCCAGGGCTTGAGGGTGGGCATCGAGCACTGGCGGCGGAGGAAGTTCAGGACTGGGGGCTGCCTGATATGGCAGCTCAACGACTGCTGGCCAGCAGTAAGCTGGAGCCTGATCGACTACTACCTCAGGCCCAAGGCCTCCTACTACATCGTCAAGAGGGCTTTCAGCCCAGTACTAGTCTCGCTCGCGAGGGAGGGGGACAGGGTAGTGGTCTACGTGGTGAACGACGAGCTTAGAGAGGTTGAGGGCACGCTAACGATCTCTCTGATGCACGTGAGGGAGGGAGAGTTACGCAGGGAGGAGGTTAAAATTAGGGTGCCCCCCAACACGTCACTCAGGGTCCTCGAGAAAAGCCTGAAAGAGCTCTCGCTCGAAGACCCGACTACCCAGTACCTGCTCGCCCGCCTGGTGGAGGATGGCCGGATAATATCGGAGAACACGCTGTTCCTCGAGGAGCCCCGCCACCTGAAGCTTCCAAGGCCCAACATAAGGGTGGAGGAGGTTGAGGAGCTGGGCGATCGCAGGTACAGGGTCACCATCCGCTCAGACAGCTACGCCTCATCCGTCTGGCTTAAGGTGAGGGGGCTAGAGGCCGAGTTCCACGATAATTGCATCGACTTGCACCCAGGCGAGGCCAAGGAGGTAATTGTGAGAACCGCGCAGAGAGTGAGTGCCGAGGAGCTCAGGCGTCGAATAGAGATATCATACATCCTGCCCCCAGGATGAGGGCTAGCCAACCTACGGCGCCACAGGTCTTTTCTCGTTTTGACTGCCCGATTAAAAATTCTTTAAATAAGGGGTTCGATCTTGAAATGCCAACACTTATTAACGGCGATTACCTGCCACTAACTGGCAGGTGAGCTCTGTGAGGGCTGCGGTTGTCGAGAAGCCGGGTGTGGTGAGGGTTAGGGAGGTCCCGGATCCCAAAGTGGAAAACGAGTACGAGTTGCTGGTGAAGGTCAAAAGGGCCGCCATCTGCAGGCACCCCGACTACGAGTTGTGGAAGGGGCTCAGGCCCCCCGTCAAGGACGGCTGGGCCGAGGCTGACTACCCATTCATACTGGGCCACGAGTTCTGCGGCGAGGTGGTCGAAATGGGCTCCAAGGTCAAGGAGGTATTCCCCGACGTCAAGGTGGGCGACAGGATATGCGAGTGGACGTGGTGCGAGGGGTTCGCCGAATACGTTAAGATAGACGTGAGGCGCATAGCGACTATAGCCCCTCTCCCGGACAATGTGTCGGATGAGGAGGGGGCCGTGCTCGAGCTGGCCGGGGGCTCCACGATATTCTTCGCATGGTCCATCGTCAGGCCCCTCGACAGGGTCCTAATACTAGGCTGCGGCCCAGCCGGCATATGCTTCATCCAGCACGCGAAGAACTTCGGGGCCGAGGCGGTGGTGGCTACCGAGATCTACAAGAACAGGATAGAGCTGGCTAAAAAGGTGGGCGCCGACGCCGTGTACGATGCCTCAAGCTATGACCCGGAGGAGCTGGGGAGGCTCATTGCCAGAGAGTGGGGGCCGATAGACGTTGTCATAGACACGGCTGGCGCCAGCGAAGCGGTATTCACGGGAGTTGAGGCTCTCAAGCCGGGAGGCTCCTTCTACATATTCGCCCACGTGTCAGAGGCGCTGAAGGTCCCCTACTTCAAGGTAGCGACCAAGGTGAGCCACTTCGGGCCCCCGAGGATCTTCCCCGACAGGGAGAGGATGAAGAAGCTCATGAGGCTAGCGGTAAGGTGGGTCTCCGAGGGCAAGCTCAACTTGAAGGACATGATCACGCACCACTTCCCCCTCGAGAAGATAGAGGATGCCCTCCGCTTCAACTGGGAGCACCCCGAGGAGTGCGTGAAGGTGGCGATAGACGTGGCGTGAGCGGGTGAGACTATGGGAGAGATAAGGCTGGCGATATCGGGCCAGCAATTAGGCGGCTTCGGCAAGCCGCTGAGGGAGATCCTAGAGACCATAAAGAAGTACGGCGTATCGTGGGTGGAGCTGTGGACCTTCAACATATCCCCCGAGCCGAGATTCAGGGATGAGGACGTGAGGCGGGCCATCGAGCTGCTCGAGGAGTATAAGGTGGGGGTGGCCTGCGTGACCAACGGCGCCGCCTTCGATAAGGCGTACGCCGAGGCCCCGGACAAGTACATCGAGTTCATGAAGGAGACTATAAGGGTGGCTAAGGAGCTGGGAGCGGGCATAGTGAACTGCTACTGCTACTACTTCGCGCTGGGGCACGACGCGGACATAAAACCCTTCGTAAAGGTCATGAAGCCGATAGTTGAGTACGCTGAGAAGATGGAGGTGACAGTAGTGCTCGAGAACGAGGCTCACGACGCCAGCGGGACGCCAGAGGGCATGCTCAAGATACTCAAGGCCGTAGACTCAGAGTTCTTCAGGACGAACTTCGACTTCACGAATTACTATCATGCGTGCGTAGAGCCCTTCCCCTACGCCTACGAGATCCTAAAGGACTACATCGCCTACATACATGCGAAGAACGGCTGCAGGTATATACCTGGAGTACACCCAGACTACGCTAAGGGCGCGCCGTTCGCTCCCCCCCTAGAAAAGGAGTACATCTTCTACCCGCCCCTACCCCACGGCGCCGTGAACGTGGAGGGCTTGATAGAGAGGCTCAAGAAGGATGGATACAGGGGCTTCTGCACCCTAGAGCCTCACGTAAGCAGATTAGACAAGTTACTCGAGTACTACGAGATAGAGGTAGCCTACCTTAAACAGAAAGGCATCACCTGAAGTAATACCTGCGAACTTTCTAATTCCCCTACCTCCTCCACACCTATGTTATCCACCTCCATTCTCCATTTACATAGGCTTCAGATCTTGCCGTCGCTTGGCTGCGTACACTGCAGGCGGGGAGTCTCAAAAGAAGTGGAGGAGCGCGGCTACCCTTATCATCAGGTCTTCTTATACATCAACTCGCTACGATACTTCTAGCTCCACCTTATCCTTCAGGATGAGCCTGGGCGCGATGCCGAGGCTCATGAGCTCCTGCAGCAGGAGCTTGAAGGCGTAGGACACGTATATCGGGTGCAGGTTCCCCTTCTCCCTGCACACGGGACACACTAGCTCGTTCCTCCTAGCGTCGTACCAGCCTATGAAGCCGCAGTTCTCACAGACGAATATCAGCGTCTTGTCGGAGGACTCGAACAGCCTCTCCTTCAGCAGTATAGAGGCGCCGTGGCCGACTAGGCAGTCCTTCTCCATCTCCCCGAACCTCAAGCCTCCCTCCCTCGCCCTCCCCTCGGTCGGCTGCCTCGTCAGTATCTGGACCCTGCCCCTCGCCCTCGCGTGTATCTTGTCGGCCACCATGTGGTGCAGCTTCTGGTAGTAGACCACGCCGATGAATATCTCGGCCTCCAGCCTCTCGCCCGTGATCCCGTTGTACAGCACCTCCTTCCCATCGCTCCTGAAGCCGAGGGCGTGGAGCATCTCCCTCAGCTGCTCCTCGGGCGTGCCCTCGAACGCGGTCGCGTCCACGGGCCTGCCTGTCAGCGCGGCCACCTTGCCGGCTATAGACTCCAGCAGCTGCCCCACGGTCATCCTCGAGGGTATCGCGTGCGGGTTGATGAGCACGTCCGGCACGATGCCGTCCTCCGTGAAGGGCATGTCCTCCGCCGGCACTATCATGCCTATCACGCCCTTCTGCCCGTGCCTCGACGCGAACTTGTCGCCCAGCTCCGGTATCCTCAGGTCCCTAACCCTCACCTTCACGAGCCTGTTGCCGTCGGGGTTCTCGGCTATCACGACCCTGTCCACTATCCCCTTCTCGCTGGGCCTCATGCTGACCGACGTGTCCCTCCTCCTCGTGCCGGTCCTGTACTCGAAGAAGCTGCTCATGAACCTGGGCGGGCTGGTCTTCCCTATGATCACCTCCCCGCCCCTCACCTCGGACTCGGGGAACGCTATCCCGTCCCTCGGGTCCAGCTTGACGTAAGCCTCCCTCGACCTGTAGCCCCTCACGTCCTCCGAGGGCACCTCGATCCTGTCCTCCTGGCCGCCCGGGTACTTCGCCTCAACAGCCTCGTAAGTCCTGAAGAACGTGGAGCGCGCGAGGCCGCGCTCGATGGCCGCCTTGTTGATGACTATCGCGTCCTGGATGTTGTAGCCGCCGCCCGTTATCACAGCGACTATCATGTTCTGGCCGAAGGGCCTGTCGTCGAGGCCCACGAGGTCGAACACCCTAGTCCTCACGAGAGGCTTCTGCGGGTAGTGGAGCAGGTGCATCCTCGGGTCCATCCTGTGGAGGAAGTTCGCGGCCGGGAAGCCGAGGGCCTGCTTCGCCATAGCCGCCTCGTAGCTGTTCCTGGGCGACTGGTTGTACTCCGGGTAGGGTATGACGGAGGCGACGACGCCCAGGATCGCGGCCGGCGTTATCTCGACGTGCGTGGTCTCGGGCGTTATCTCGTCCACGCTCTCGGCTATCAGCGCGTTCTCCTCCTCCTCAGCGTCCAGGTACTCCACGATCCCCCTCCTCACGAGGTCGCTCCAGCTCCACTCGCCAGTCCTCAGCTTCTCCAGGTGGGAGGGCTTGAGCTTCAGCTGCCCGCCCTCTACCACGAGGAGGGGCCTCCTAATCCTCCCCCCATCACAGTTCACGTAGACCTCGTCGAGGTGCTCAGTCCTGTAGTGGGCCACGTTGACCTCGTGGTGGACCTTGCCCTGCCTCCTCAGCTCCCTCACCATCCTGACCAGCTCCTCCCCGTCCTCGTGGACCCCGATGAGCCTACCATTGAGGAAGACCTTGCTGCCCCTAACCCCCCTCTCCCTGGCCTCCCTTATCGGCACGACGCCCAGCTTGTTGACCAGCAGCTCGTAGACCTCCCTCTCGTCGATCCCGATCGAGACGGTCGCCAGCAGGGCCAGGTTCTTCACGAGCCCACAGTTCTGGCCCTCCGGGCTCTCCACGGGGCACAGCATCCCCCACTGGGTTGGGTGCAGCTCCCTAGCCTCGAAGTGCGGCTGAGTCCTGCTCAGCGGGGAGACGACGCGCCTCAGGTGGCTTATCATGGACAGGAAGTTAGTCCTGTCCAGGATCTGGCTCACGCCGGTGCGGCCGCCGGGCCAGTTGCCGGTGGCCAGCGCATTCCTCAGCTTATCCGTTATCACGTCCGCCCTCGCCAGCGTGTAGAGGTTCACCTCCCTGCTCTTGCTCCTGCTCTTCTCCAGCTGGTACCTGAGGTCCCTCATGAACTGCCTGAAGGCCTGCCTGAAGACCGCGGCCATCAGGTCGCCAGCCAGCTTGAACCTCTTGTTCGCCAGGTGGTCCTTGTCGTCCGGCCCCCTCCTCCCCAGCACGAACTCCAGCAGCTTCTCGACCATCTGCCCCAGGAAGTACGCCTTATCGATCCTGTTCTCCGGCTTGAGGCCCAGGTGCGGGAGGAAGTACTGGTCTATCACCTGCTGCGCCCTCTCCAGCCTCACCTCCTTAGGCTGGCCCACCGCCACCCTGGCGCCCAGGTAGTCGAGCGCCTCCTCCACCGTCGGCGCGATCCTGCCCTGCTCGAGGAGCGTGGGGTAGAGCTCGTTCAGTATCTCCTCGTCGTCGGTTATCGCGTTCACGATGTCCTTATCGCTCTCCAGCCCCAGGGCCCGCATCATCACCATCAGCGGTATCCTCGTGGGCACCGCGGGGAACGTGACGTACAGCTGCCCATCCCTAGTCCTCTCCACCGTCACGGGTATCCGGTACGCGGCGGCGGATGAGAACACCTTAGCGACGTGCGTCACCGAGCTCCCGCTCGGCCCGTAGTCCACCAGCACCCTGTTGACCGCCAGGTCCTCCTGTATTATCAGGACCCTCTCAGACCCGTTGATTATGAAGTAGCCTCCCGGGTCCCTCGGATCCTCCCCAGCCTTCACCTGCTCCTCCTCACTCATCCTCGAGAGCGGGCACTTGACGGACTTCACCATTATCGGGAGATCGCCTATGTAGACCTTCGCCCTATCCCTCTCCTCCCCCTCCTCTATAAGCGTCATCTCCAGGAACATGGGGGCCGCGTACGTCAGGTTCCTGATCCTGGCCTCCATCGGGAGTATCGAGCTCTCCGATCCGTCAGCCTCCTTCACGCGCGGCTCCTCCACGTATATGCGCCCGAACGCCACCTCCAGGCCCGGTATGCCGGACTCCACGGGCCCCATCTCATTCACGATCTCCTGCAGCGTCTTCTCCACGAACTTGTTATACGAGTCGAGGTGCTGCCTCACCAGGCCGTGCTCCCTCATGAACGCCTGCACGAGCAGCCACGCGTCCTCCCTAGAGTAC
>QMRZ01000058.1 GCA_003649495.1 Thermoprotei archaeon
GTGGGAAGTCCATTCACGTCATGGCTGTATCTCAGCTGGCGTCGAGGGGGGCAGTGACATTGGACTGTAGCTTTCTGTATCGCGGTGTGTCTCTCCGCTTCCCAGTGCTCTCGGGTGGGTCTATGGGGGTTGGAGCTGTGAGGCTGCCAGTGCCCCCGGGTGGGCGTGGGGAGCACGACCCCCACAGCCTGCCCAGGGCAGTGGCAAGCCCATCCACGCCTAACACGGGAGGACACAGCTCGACACACGATGCCACGGATGGGAAGAACTGTGGTGAGGTAGCTTTTTAAACGCTTGCCTGCCTCATGTGTCAGCTATGCCGCGCTGGCACTTCTCGAGGCAGGACTTGGGGATAAACACGGCGATAGCAGCGGGCCGTGACCTCAGGATATCGTATAAGGATACGGTGGAGCTGTTGAACGCGATCAGGGGGAAGAAGCTGGAGGAGGCCAAGAGGATTCTGGAGGACGTGATAGCGATGAGGAGGCCGATACCCTACAGGAGGTTCTACGGGAAGGTGGGGCACAGGAGGGGGATGGGGCCTGGCAGGTACCCAGTGAAGGCCGCCAAGGCGGTGCTCAAGGTGCTGGAGAACGCGGAGGCTAACGCGGAGTTTAAGGGGCTCGATACTAGCAGGCTATGGGTGGTGCACGCAGCCGCGCATAAGGGGCCGAAGATAAGGAGCTACATGCCCAGGGCCTTCGGCAGGGCTACGCCATGGTTCGAGCAGCTAGTTCACGTGGAGATAGGGCTTGAGGAGAGGTAGCGCGCCAGCTGCGCCGAGCCAAGGTTTAAATAATGAAGCGGGGTGTGGGGGTGTGGCTCGCGCGCGTGAGCAGGCTGGCACGTGGGTGATGGCGGCATGGTGACGGCGGCCAAGGCGTTCCTACAGCGGGGCCTGCAGTACATGGAGCTGAACGCGTTCCTAGCCAGGAGGCTCGTCCACGCAGGCTACGTCGATGTACAGCTGTTCCGCACGCCGATTGGCACTAGGATAGTGATATTCGCGGAGAGGCCCGCGATGGTGATAGGGAGGAGGGGCGCTAACGTCAGGGAGCTTCAAGCCCTCCTTCAGAGCAAGTTCGGGATAGAGAACCCCCAGATAGACGTGATAGAGGTCGCCAACCCGGACCTGAACGCGAAGGTCGTGGCCTACGGCATAGCTAGGGCCATGGCCAGGGGCATAAAGTTCAGGAGGGCGGCCTTCGTGGCGCTGAGGAGGGTGATGGAGGCTGGGGCCAGGGGCGTTGAGGTGATAATAAGCGGTAAGCTGACGTCCCAGAGGGCTAGGTTCGAGAAGTTCACCGCGGGCGTCGTATACAAGTCTGGCATGCCGAGGGAGATGGTGGATGAGGCGACTGTCCAGGTGCTGCTCAAGCCCGGCATGTACGGCGTGAAGGTCCGCATAATGCCGCCAGTCGAGGTGCCCGGCACTGTTAGGGTCAGGGAGGGGTGAGGACAGGTGGCGATACTCAGGCCAGATGAGATAAGGAAGATGAGCAGAGAGGAGAGGAGGCGTAGGCTCGAGGAGCTCAGGGCTGAGCTCATGAGGCTGAGGGCCCAGGCCGCCAGGGGTACCCTCGAGAACCCCGCCAGGATCAGGGAGATTAGGAGGGCCATAGCCAGGATCCTCACAATCGAGAGGGAGGAGGAGCTCAGGGGCCGTGAGGAGGAGTCCTAGGAACATCCTGAGACACGAGCTGATAGGCCTGAGGGCCAGGGTCGCCGAGAGCAGAAACCCTTGCCAGGTGGGGATCGAGGGGGTCATAGTCGACGAGACTATGAAGACCATCGTGATAGAGACGCCGAGGGGCAGGAAGAGGGTCTTCAAGGAGGAGGTAAAGCTCGTACTCTGGCTCCCCGACGGCACCCGGCTGCTCGTCGACGGGAGGGAGCTGCGGGGCAGGCCTGAGGATAGGCTCAAGAAGAGGGTTAGGGGCTGGTAGCGATCCGGAGGTACGGCAAGGTTTAAGAGCTAATGCTAGCCCACTTCTCGGCCATGAGCGAGAGTAAGGCTGGGAAGGGCGAGAAGAAGCACAGGAACATAGGGATACCGTGGCTCAAGCCCCCCGATAGGGTGTGTAACGACCCCCTGTGCCCGTGGCACGGGAAGCTCCCAGTGAGGGGCATACTGATAGAGGTGAGGGTTGAGAAGGTGAAGATGCAGAGGACGGCGGTGGTGGTGCACGAGTACCTGCACTACGTGCCGAAGTACATGAGGTATGAGAGGAGGAGGAAGAAGAAGCATGCCAGGGTGCCGCCCTGCATAGACGTCAAGCCCGGCGATAGGGTTATAATAGGGGAGACGAGGCCTCTAGCGAAGTCCGTGTCATTCGTCGTGTTAAGCAAGGTTGAGGGGTGATGTGGCATGGCGAAGCGCGGGATTAAGGCGGTAGGCGTCTCCTACAGGCTCCACAAGACTCCAGGAGTCTTCATGGAGAGCCTAGTGAAGGTCTCGGATAACTCAGGCGCGAGGCTCGCGAGGGTGATAGGCGTGCTGAACCTGAAGACTACCTGGAGGAGGATACCCGGAGCCGCGGTGGGCGACATAGTTGTGGTCTCGATAAGGGAGGGGAAGCCGGAGCTGAGGAAGCAGATAATGAGGGGCATCGTGATAAGGCAGCGGCGCCCCTACAGGAGGCCCGACGGCACCTGGATAGCGTTCGAGGATAACGCGATAGTCCTCGTCACGCCGGAGGGCGAGCCGAAGGGCAGCGAGATCCACGGCCCAGTGGCGAAGGAGGCTGTGGAGAGGTGGCCCAGGCTGGCCACGATGGCCACGATAATAGTCTAGCGCGTGGCTACGTACAGCTCCTCCTCCTCGTAGGCCTCAAACTCCCTCAGGAACCCAGGCAGCTTCAGCATTGGCACGAGGGGCACCCCCTCATACACCCTCAAGCCCCCCTCATGAATGCTCACCACCACTGGGTACACCCTCACCTCCCCCCAGCCAGCCACGCGGCCCGCCAGCGAGTGAGTGGAGCGCAGCGCGCCCGCGAGCGCGTCAGCCCGGGCCTTCTGCGCCTCAGCTGCCCGCTTGAGCGAGCTCGCCCTCAGCCTGCTCCACCTCTTGCAGTCCACAGCCAGGACGCGCGGCCTCCTGAAGGCCGCTACATCTATTTCGTACCTCCTCCCCCTCCACTTAAAGCGCAGGTTGGTGACGGCCTCGTAGCCAGCCTCCTCGAGCACCCTAGCGCACAGCCTCTCGAAATCCCTCCATCCAGCCCCCAGCGCCAGCCTCACCGGATCTATACCCCTCCTCCAGCACTCAACTAGCAGGGCGGCCACGTCCTCCACCACCACTACGCCCTCCTCAACTCTCAGCGGCAGCCCCTCCAACAGCTTGACGAGCACATCACCTCCCAAGCTGCTAATCTCCTCTAACTCCCCGAGCCCAGCCTGTCCCTCTCTCACCAGCTTCAGCAGCGCCAGGTACAGCCCCTCCTCCAGCATCCCCGCCCAAGGGAGAGTGGGAAGCACCCAGGAATAAAGCTGCGTGGAGTAAAGCACATAAGCCTCACCCCAATAGGACTACCGGGCCCGTGGCCTAGCCCGGTCATGGCGCCCGGCTGATAACCTGGGCTAGCGCCGGGGTAGGAACCGGGAGACAGGCCCGGCACCATAATCGGGCCTGCCCAAAGTCCCGGGTTCGAAGCCCGGCGGGCCCACCACTCTCATGAGAGCCCGTTACTGCTCATGGATCTACGCCCCTCCTAGATGCCCACTCCGCTATCCTGAGCGCAAGCCTCAGGATTTCCCTGTGCCTGTGTTCAGAGAGGATCTCTAACACGATGCTCTTTGAGACACGTAGATAGCCGTGGACAACCACGTTCCTGAACCCTATTATCCTCTTAAACAGGGCAGCTTCCTCGTCACTAAGGGCGCCAGCTTCGCGTAACAGCCTGGGTAATGTTGAGTACCTATCAGCGACGCCGACTCCAGCTTCAGCCGCCACGTGGGACGCCAAGTCTATCAGGGCCTGAGCAGCGATCTGCAGTATGTGGAGGACCGCGTTTAAGGAGAATGAGTCCTCCACCAGTTCCCTCGGCCCCCTCTCCTCCAGCTTCCTGTCGAGGAGCGCGAGGCCCTCCCTGATCGAGGATAGTATGTCAGCCACTCTACCCATTTACGAGCCCCCTCCCCAGGGCTTTCACGAACTTGTGCTCCAACTCGAGCTTCTCCCTGAAAAGCCTGAAGTCCAGGTACTCGGAGATCACCCTAAGCCTGAGCCTAGCATAGAGGTCCTTATCAGCACAGTAGGTGAGCACCCCCCTGGCTACAGCCTCGTAGAGGAGCCCTATAGGCAGCTCCTCATCCAGGAACACCACATCCACCCTATCGTCGGGCACGCCAAATGCGAGAGAGGCCAGCTCAGCTACCTCGCAGGCGAGCAGGAGCCTCTCGTCAACCTCCTCAGAGGCTGGGAGGACTGCCACGTCTACGTCACTCACTAGACCCCAGCGCCCCTTAGCCCGGGAGCCGAATACCGTGACCAACAGCACTCTTCCCTCCAGCCTCTCAGTCACCAGCCTCCTGAACTCCTCTAACCCCGTCACTATGTAGCCTGCGCTCCAGCTGTAAATAAAAGCTCCAGCCGCTCATCACCCGGGAGGCGCGCCACTCGGAAACTAGGTGTTAGTGGTCCAGCCGCGGCAGGCCTAGCAGAACACCTCCATGTTGCATCCACGAATATTATGGGCAACTAGCTGGTGAGTGCTAGGCAGGGGTACGCGGCTGTATCCACCTGCTGAGGCTCGGCCTCAGGTGGGGGCAGGGGGCGCGGCGGCCTCGATTTGGGCACCACTTACCCGCTAGGCCGCAGTACCAGCGAGTTATGAAGCGGCCTCCGAGCTGGGCGGAGAATATCCTGACGGGCTTGGCGTAGGCGCAGCGCCGCACGTGCCTCGCTCGCCTATTGGGTGCGGGCCTTATGTATGCAGCGGATGGCTCGTGAATGTAGTAGACTTGTGAATGTGGTAGAGAATACGTGGATTATTAGCCGCGGCTTAGCCTACCTAGAGCACCGGCAATGTCCCTCCACCCTATGAGGTGAACGTGCCTGTCGCTTAGAGCCTTCCTCACGTCACGGTCTGCTACCAGGAGGTACTCGTGGTACCTCGACTTGTAGCCAGTGCCTATTATCGCCTTAAGCTCGTAGGTGTCGAGGCCTAGGTGTACTATCACCTGGGAGATCGTGCCGGGCTCGAGCTCTCCTATGACCGCCAGTAGGAACCGCTTCTTAGCCTCCAGGCCTCCCCCTGGGAGGCCTGGTACTAGGAGGTCTAGCTGGAAGGGAGCCTGCTCCATGAGGGGCTTGAGCTGGTCCACGGGCAGGCCCTGGCTTCTGGCAGCCGCGAGCAGCCTCTCGGTAGGCCTCGGAACCATGGGCAGTATGTCGTGCTTAGCAGCTACCTCTAGGTACTCCCTGAGGAAGTCAGGCCTGGCGTAGACGACGCCCATGTGCGTGTCCAGGTGGCTCACCTCCAGCCCGTAGTCCAGGGCCCACCTGACCTGCGCCTCCAGCTCTCCCCTAACCTCCTGAGGGGTGGCGTGGAGAGCCACGCTCCTCACGTCACTCCACATGAAGCCTCTATCCCCTCCCAGCCCGCTGGCCCGGGTCAGCGGCCGCCACCTGTACCACCTCCACTCGCTAGTGAGCGTCGAGTGAACCCCCACGTCGAACTCCCGGTTCTCCCTGAAGAACTCGGCGGCCTCAAGCACCCATGGGCATGGCACCATGATGCTGGCGCTGGACACGCTGCCATCTTCTAGCCGCTCAAAGGTTGCCTGGTTCACCGAGTGGCACATCCCCGCGTCATCCGCGTGCAGTATCAGTAGCTTATCCCTGGATGGATCATAGCCGAGTTCCTCAAAGAGCTCCTCCCTCACGACCCGACTGCGAGGATGAGGCAAAAGAGGGTTCCGCCCTGCCTGTTAGGGTGCATCTCCTCAGGTCGCGTGAGCCGGACACGTGCTGATGCCGTGCTCCACCACCGCCCTGGCGAGCGTCTTATCAAAGGTTAGTAGCTTCATGCCATGCTTCAGCGCAGCTGCGCTCGTGGGCTAATAACCTTCTCCTGCTACAGCGGAGACGTGGCTAGCCACCGTCACGGTCTGGATGGTAATAGGCGTTATTAATGAGGGCTTAGCTCCTCCCTCATCGAGGCTCGCGCTCTAGCGAGCTCAGCTGCTATTGCTCCTGTGGTTAAGGCCGAGCCAGCTATCAAGAGTATGTACCTCAGCTCCCAGTACTCGAAGAATTCGCGGACATTGAGCCTGTGTAGCTTGTAGGCAACTGGGAGAAGGTAATCCTCGAGGACTATGTGGCCCCCCTCGAGCCTGTACTTAACCTCCCAGAGCTTGAGCTCCTCTCTGAGGCCCCCGCCGAGCGTGGAGGCGCCGCCCCACGCAGCCTTAATGCTGGCGCACATTCTGGCGGCCCCACTCCCTAGGCTCACCACGCTGGTCACCGTTCGCCACGCTCCGCTCCCCTCGTATATTGTGTAGCTCAAGTGTGTGTAGTTCGCCTGTGCAGCCTCACCGCTCCCGCTCTCAACGCGAAGGGTTACATGTAGGATGCCGCAGACCTGATGCCTGGATAGGAGGGGGAAGCTGTAGCCGACGAGGCTCAGCGCCACGAGCCTGCTGAGCTCCGGCCACATGACCCTGGCTCCCCTCTCAGCCGCCCTAGAGGCGTGGTAGATAACCTCGAGCGGGTAGCCGGAGTCCTCGCCAGCCAGGTAGGCGTAGGAGAACAGGTAGATGTGCCCCCTCCCCTCCACGTGCCACGTGAAGTCAAGTATCGCCGCCGCGATCATCAACGCCGAGCCGATGACGAGGAGGCCGCGGCGAGGGCCGAGCGCCCTGAGGATGGCCGCCGCCCCAATGATGGCGGCGAGGGACGGCGATGCCAGCTTCAGCACGGTGAAGATGCGTGCTAGGATATGGTAGCTGTCGAGCCTCCTCGCGTCGTAGGTGAGGTGGAAGGACCCCAGGCTCTCGCCGCTAGCCAGAGTGGCGTTCAGTAGCCACCTATCCTCGCCGACTCTCGTGAACTCCAGCTGGGCCACTAGGGGGTCGTAGTTGAGCGTGACTGGCTCCTCGCTTAGCAGTGTGATGGTGGATGGCATGTAGAGCTTCAGCGTGAAGTTGGCGTGCGTCCCGGTTAAGTTTCGGAGAAGGCTTGACAGGGATGTTAGAGGCGCCAGTCTCACCTCAGCTTGCAGCGGCCTCAGCGGATCGCCGATCCTGTCCTGGATGTCGAGGGTGCTCTCAACTTTGTACATGGAGTCTGCCCCCCCCAGCACTGTCTCGAGTACTCGGCCGGAGTCCCAGGGGGAGAGTATTAAGTCGATCAGCACGAGCTCTTCTCCACTCGGCAGAAGCACGTGTGGTACCACGTAGCTCCTCTGAGCGTATAAGAAGTGTGCTGGCGGGCTTTCTCTAGGCTTAAGCCACAGGGAAACGTAAAGGCGTGAAAGGTTGAAGCCATGCTGCAGGACGTAGAGCCCGCTCGACTCCAGCTGGAGGAGGGTGCCGTTGGGGCACGTGAACTCTATCGCGGTGAAGAGGCTTGACTCGAGCTCGAGCACAACTTCCTGGGGGCCCGAGCTCGACAAGTACAGGTATAGGGCGGCGGTGGCTATGGCGAGAGTTAGCAAGAGCAGTAGTGCGATCCTCCACAGCTCACCCATCGATCCATATATCTCTCCAACGCACTTTATCGCTTATGGCGAGCTGGTTTTTAGGAAGCGCGCCGGTGTTCACGTGTGCTGAGGTTCGCTATCGTGGGGGGAGGTTCCAGGGGCTGGCACCTCGCCTCCCTCCTGAGGGGCTTTCCGGACGTGGAGCTGGCCGCCGTGTGTGACTCCGACCCGGGGGCGCTGGCCAGGTGGTGCAGTCTCGGGGTCGAGCTGTTCCGGGATTTCGAGGAGTTGTTGAGGTGGGGGGATTTTGACGCTGCAGTGGTGAGCACGCCCTGGGCCCACCACGCGCGTCAGTCAATCAAGCTGCTGGAGGAGGGCAAGCACGTGCTCTGCGAGGTTCCGGCGTGCCTCACGCTTGAGGAGTGCTGGGCCCTGCTGGACGCCGCTAAGAGTAGCGGAGCTGTGTACATGATGGGGGAGAACTACTGCTTTATGCGCGAGCAGCTGGCTGTGCTGCGGATGGCTGAGGAGGACGTGTTCGGCGACTTGACGTACGCGGAGTGTGGCTACATACACGATGTGAGGAGCCTCCTCCTCAGGCCTGATGGAGGCCTAACGTGGAGGGGGGAGGAGGCTAGGCGGAGGAGGGGCGTAATTTACCCGACTCACTCCATAGGCCCCGTGGCTAAGTGGATGGGTATCGGCGAGCGTGATGAATTTGTGGAGCTCGCGGCCATGAGCACGCGGCCCGCCTCCATTGCCCAGTACGTGAGGGAGGTATTCGGAGGCGATCACCCGGCAGCTAGGGAGGAGTACTGGAGGTGTGGCGACTCTGCTGTGGCGCTGATATCCACCAGGCGGGGGGCGCTCGTAGTGCTCAGAGTCGACATA
>QMRZ01000059.1 GCA_003649495.1 Thermoprotei archaeon
CCCCTCGAGGCCCGCCCTCATGGCTAACGTGAGAAGCAGGGTCCTCTCCGCCCCCCTTATGTGCTCGCTAACACTGTGTCTCGCCCCCTCGATCAACCTAGCATACTCACCAACCACCATCACTCCCCTCCTTAGCACTGGAGTAAAGCCCCTGAACCTCACCACGTGAGCTACTACTAGCTCGCCCTCCGCACTGCTCCCCTCAAGCTGGCCCTTAACGCCCCCCGGTAGCTCCACCACTCCTCCGCCAAGGACTCTGCAGAGGTACGTGGCGTAGAGCTCAGCCGGCATTATCACCAGTGGTGATGATGGAAGCGCGCTCTTCAGCGTGTTTAGCACACTGTCGACGAGGGGCCTAGCCCCTATGATGACGAGGCCCCTCCTATCATCACGATCCTTAACTGTGACTAGAGCAACGCCGCCTTCATGGACTTCACTCCCGAATCTCTCAACTATCTGGTCACTAGCATCAACTACTGGGATCCCGTTGTCGAGTAGAAGCCTCGTGATGGCGGTGGCGTATATGCCCCTGACCCTAACGCCTTTAGACGCCTGACTGCTGCCCGCCACCATACACGCTCACCTCTCCGCGGGGGGCTTAAAATAATCCGAGGTCTCGGCCAGGGGGAAATGCCTTTATTACGCCTCATCCACGTAGCCCTGGGGGTGTTGAGCATGAGTGAGCCAGTCCAGCTTAAGCAGGCGATAGACCTGTTAAAGAAGATAGTTGAGGACCGCGGCGTGCCCCGAAACATTAGGCGCCTAGCATCTGAGTCTATCGAGATACTGACTGACGCGAAGATGTCGCTAGGGCTGCGCGCGGCTAACGCCATATCCAAGCTCGACGAGGTCTCAACAGATCCCAACGCCCCCCTCTACGCAAGGACTCTGATATGGCAAGTCATAGCCTTACTGGAGCAGTTAAAGGATTGAACATCCGGGAAGCAAGGGCTGACGAGCTGAGCTTAGTCCATGAAATAGAAGTTTCATGTTTTAAGCAACCCTACGGCCTATCATTACTTAAGCTCTACCACACTCTTTCACCTGACTTATTCCTGGTGGCCGAGGCCGAGGGCCGTATAGTGGGCTATGTGATAGGACTCTGCAAGAAGTGGGGTGAGGGTCACGTGATCTCACTCGCTGTTCACCCCGATTACCGCAGGAGAGGGATTGGCCGGGCACTCATGGAGGCCCTACTCACTAGGTTCAAGGAGAGGGGAATGCAGGCCGCTAGGCTCGAGGTTAGGGTGAGTAACACGCCTGCGATAAGACTATATGAGAAGCTGGGCTTCAGAATTAAGGGGGTTCTGCGAGGCTACTACCTCGATGGGGAGGATGCCTACTTAATGGTGAAGGAGCTGTGACCATAAGGCGCCTCTACACTGGCAGCCTCGTATATGGCAGCCTTCCCCCTGGCTGCAGGCTGTGCTTAAGGGGGCTCAAGAGCGTGATCTTCGTGACAGGGCTCTGCCCGCGGAGGTGCTTCTACTGCCCCCTAAGCAGGGAGCGGCGGGGCCGCGACGTAGTCTACGTTAATGAGCGACCCGTGAAGAACATGGCTGAGCTACTAGCGGAGGTGCTCGTCTCCGGCTCACGGGGGGCTGGCCTAACTGGAGGAGATCCCCTTGTACGCCCTGCCAGAACCTTGAAGTTCTTGAGAACACTGAAGGAGGAGCTGGGTAGCAGCTTCCACGTCCACCTTTACACGAGTGGCAGAACTCTAACTCCTAAGCTATTACTGGAGCTAGAGAAGGCTGGCCTAGATGAGCTCAGGCTACACCCCGAGCCAAGCGATGTGGATAGGCTTCTAGAGCTGCTGAAGTGCGTTAAGCCTTCCATAGAGGTGGGCTTTGAGATACCAATGCTGCCGGACGGGCTGGGCGAGGCACTAAACCTTGTGAAGAAGCTGGCGGCTTGCGACGCGGTAACCTTCCTCAACGTAAATGAGCTGGAGTTTTCGGAGGAGAACAGTGGTGAACTCCTGGCTAGGGGGTACAGGCTCTCGGATGACTGGAAGTCGGCAGTAGGCAGCAAGGAAGCAGCCCTCAAGCTACTAGAAGTAGCTGAGGAGGAGGGGCTGCCGCTAAGCATCCACTTCTGTCCAGCTGGCGTAAAGGATAGGTTCCAGACGGGGTTGAGGCTGTACAGGAGGGGGGTGTTGAGCGCTAGGCTACATGAGTTAGTTAGCGATGAAGGCACACTGCTTAAGGCCTTGGTATCTGAGGACTGTGAGAACGCTCCCTCACACATGGTCTTTAGGGGGCGCATCGGACCTGAGACCTCAGTAGCACTAGCTGAGCTCCTCGGCCTGGAGTACAGGCTCATTGAGGAGCTGCCCAATCACCAGAGAACACTGCTCAACGTAGGCTAATAGAGCCGCTTGTGCCGGGCGGGGGATACCGCCTCTCATTGATGCCCAACGGGCTCTCCGGCGGCGATACCTCGCCCGGCTCATATTAAATCGTCGTTCTGAGCCTTAAGAGCTCAGTCATTTTACATTTTCCTCTGAATAGCTAGACTGTGCTGTAAATTTCTTAAAAACTTGATTTATATTTACACGAAGTTTCACGCAGCCTTCACATCATTGTTCTCAAGA
Source organism: Thermoprotei archaeon (assembly GCA_003649495.1). Lineage (GTDB taxonomy): Archaea > Thermoproteota > Thermoprotei > Thermofilales > Thermofilaceae > B17-G15. Next base: position 2,597 of record QMRZ01000059.1, read on the forward strand.
ATTGCAATATTACAATTGGTAATATTCCTGCATATAGTTAGAGTGTAACTTTCAATAATACAATGCGCTTATATACTCCTCGCCTGCCGCTACACATGAGGTGGGAAAATGGCCGAGAAGGAGTGGTACGCGTTTGACGTCAAGGCTAGGAAGAAGGTGAGAATCATCAACCCACAGTTCGTGCAGTTAAAGAATGGCCGGTGGGCAGTCACTGGCCAGAGCGAGGAGACCGGCATCAAGGTCTTCAGGTTCCTGAGCAAAGAGGAAGTAGAGAAGTACGTGCTGAAGAAATAAGTAGAATAAGCCATTTTCGCTATTTTTCTCCTCTTTAGTTCTCCAGCAGGAATATTTATTATCGCCTCCTCCTCCTACTCAGGGTATTCAGTATGAGCGAGGAAGAGCTCTTAAAACGCAGGATGATGCTGGAACTCCAGCGTAAGATGCTGGCTAGAGCAGCTAAGCAGCGGGTGCAATTGCCTGACTACCGCTCTATATTCCTGCAGAACTTAACAGAGAGCGGCAGAGAGATGTACAGGAGGGCTGAGAAGCAGTACCCCACGATAGCGCCTAAGATAGCCGAGGCCATAGGGAGGCTTTACGCTCAGGGCAGGCTGCGCGGCGCTCTTGACGCAGAGGCCGTGTACGGGATCTTCCAGGAGCTAGGCTACCCAATAAGAATTGAGACCCGCATAGTCTACAAGAAGAGGGGTGAAGTTAAGACGATCGGCGAACTCCTAAAGGAGGAGTAGGTGCGGCGGTAATAATTTATACATTCCCTGCCACCTGCTCCCCATGGCAAAGAAGTTAGTACTCGTCACGACGGACTGGGCCCCCTTCTCGGGGAAGCTGGCTAGGATCTGCGAGGAAGAGGCCGCTAAGGCCGGTGCAGAGTTCGAGATAAGGAAGGATGACTGGGTGTATCTCACTAAGCACGGGGAGGTTGATGAGCTGGGGGGCGCGGATGTGCCTCAAGTGTTCGTGGAGGAGGAGGGAACTGTCAGGCACATCCTCACGAGAGTCCCCCTCGATGAAAGAGGAAAGCCCAACTTTGAAGAGGCTAGGCGTAAGATAGCTGAGGCGCTCAGCGGGTAAGAGTTAGCTCAGAACAGCTGCATGCCTGTGACTACCTCCTCGAAAGACGTGCCGAGCGCCTCTAAAACCTGCTCCAGCGCAGTCTTGATGTGCTCGACGTACTTGTCAGGGTCCACCTCATCTATCCTGGCCAGCTGAACAGCCTTAACACCATCCCCTCCCCTGACCTTTACGAAGCATATGACATCGCCAACCTCTACCCTCCTACCCATCCTCTGAAGCTGCTTAGCAGCCTTGACATGCTGAGGCGTGTTCTTCACGTAGCTGCTCAGGGGCTTTGTCAGCGTTACCTTGAATACTAGGTCGTCTAGCGGCACCTCCCTCCGCTTTAGCTTCTCGTAATAGCTGAGGGTGACCTTCTTGAGCTCGTTAACAGCCTCATCTAAGTGCTCAACGCTATCAGCCTTCTTCAGGAGGTCGATGGCCTCCATCACTAGCCTCTTGATAAACTCTGGAGTATTCCTCTTCTTGCCCACAATGCCCTTAGCATCGACTCTCCCATCCTTGAGGATCCCCACGTAGTTCTTCTTCCTCCCACTGAACGCTACCCACCTATACTCCTTGTCGACGTCGAGGTCCACTTGCAGCTCTCTGGACACCCAGCTTATTAGCTCCTCCAGCTTCTCACGCGGCGGGTTCCACAGAAAGAGCGAGTCTGTATCGCCGTACAGGACAGGTAGGCCAAGCTCAAGGGCCTTCTTAAGCGTGTGCGTCAAGAGGTAGCGCCCCAGGGCTGTAGTGGCCTCGGCTACGGGAGGACAGTAGAGGGGGAAAGTCTCAGCGCCGAAGACCCCATAGCTCGCATTTATGAACACCTTGAGTGCACTCTGAACCACATTGTACTGGCTCCTCTTTAGCGGGTCGGGCTCGCGCTTTGCAAGCCTCTTGTAGATGTATACCCTGAAGTCCCTGAGGAAGCCCACGACCTCCGACATCAAGCCTCTCCTCTTCCTACACACCCAGTGGCTCAAGCCCGGTATCCGGTTATCCCTGCACTCTTCATGAGGACACCTCACAGTCTCGTAGGAGAGGTTCCACCTCTTAACAACTGAAGGGTACAGGGAGGCGAAGTCCACTACGACAACGTTGAAGAAGACGCCTGGGAGGGGGTCGATGACGACGGCTCCCATGTACTTCTTGCCTTTTATTATCGCCCTAGTATCTGTCTGGCCCTTCACTCTCCTCAGATCCTCCTCATTAGGTATCAGGTAGCCCCTCCTCCTATGCTCGAAGTACAGCATGCTCCTAATCCAGCTCGATATGTTATGCCTCGTTAGGTCCTCTATGCCTAGCTTCGAGATCCTCATCATCAGTATGATCAGCTTGAGGACGAGCTCATCGTCAAACGTAGTAAGCCTGCAGGTAAGCTCGGCGTCCCTCAAGCTGTACTTTATGAGTTCCTCGTAGCTGAGCTCCGAGATTGGCTTATCTAAGCTCACCTTACCCTCCCCCAGCAGCGCCTCGGAGATCTCGTCTAGGCTGCGGCCCTCCCTGTACTTGCCGCCGAACGCGTACACCTTCATCGACCTGTTCGTGAAGAACTTGTACAGGTCTATGTGGACGGCATTCCTCACTCTAGCGTAATCGGCCCCCGGCCTCCACTCCACGGGAATCTCCTCCTCTCGCATGCCAAGCTTCAAAGCTCGATTCCGCAGGTAGGGGAGGTCAAACGCATCGCCGTTGAATGTGAGCACTACTGGGTAGCGCTCCAGGATCTCAAAAGCTCTCCTCAACAGCTCCCGCTCGCTGGAGAAGAACTCAGCCTCGGGCATACCCCTCGGCGGCTTTCCCAGCTCGGGTCTCTCCAGCACCAGCACCTTTCTGAAGCCATCAGGTGAGCAGAAGGAGACTGCAATCACAGGGTAAGGCGCCTCGCTCGGCCGCGGCACCCTGTTAGGGTCAGGAGAGTATACCTCGATGTCCAGCGCCACCCTCTTAAGCTTAGGTATCCTAGCCTGGAATAGCTTCACCCACTCCATCGCCCTAACTAGGAGCTCGGCATCATGCCCGTAAAGCTCCCTCACCTTCCTGGCAATGTCCTCGGGCACCTCCACGGGAGCTGGCTTAAGCTTCCCGTTCTCCGCGTAGTACGGCATCCCAGGGATCAGACCCGAATCGTACATGTAGCAATGATGATATTTTATCCTGGCCTCCCAGGCGTGACCCCTGAGCAGCTCTCTCAGCGCCCTGCGCGTCCCGCCGACTGAGAGCGGATCCCTCGCCACCACTTTAGTCATCTTGACCTTCACATCCCTGAGTGCATCATACTTCTCCACGACCTCCATGTGGTCAAAGCCCCTATGCCTCAGAACCTCGGGGTACTTCTCAGCTATCTCCTCGGGCGGCAGGTCGGTGAGCAGGTAGGGCTTGTGGCCCGTGGCGTCCAGCACCTCCACCAGCCTCCCCTCCTCCTCGTCGTAGAGCTTCAACACTGCCCTCCCGGCACTGCCGTCGTAGACCACCTCAAGTAGGTAGAGAGGCTTACTCGCCAAGGCCCCTGCCCACCCCCAGGTTGTAGGAGGGCTGAGGCGATAAATGCATTGTTCGAAGACCACGCTGAAAGTGGAGGGCGTGGGAGGGCTTATTAAGGCTCGTAATCAGGCTTTCGGGGGCGCTGCTTGACTGGGAAAGGCGAGAGGGTAAGGGTAGTGGGGTGGGTGAACTCCATCAGAAGCGTGGGCGGCATAGTGTTCCTGGAGGTTATCGACGGCTATAGGATGCAGCTCTACACCGTGGTGGCTAAGCGTAGCGAGAACCCCGAGGCGTGGAGGGCGGCATCTGACGTCAAGACAGGCTCAGCGGTGGTCGTGGAGGGCGTGGTGCCCAGCAAGACGATTAGCAGGAGGGGGCTGGAGGTGCACCCAACGCGCCTAGAAGTGGTATCGGAGCCCGAGGAGGTACTCCCCCTCGATCCCTCCGAGAAGACGCCAGCCCTCCTGGATACGATCATAGAGCACAGGTACGTAGCTCTGCGCACGCTTAAGCAGAGAGCTATATTCAGAATTAGGGCGCTCGCTGTCAAGGCAGCGCGCGACTACCTGGAGTCTCAGGGCTTCGTGGAGGTTCACACCCCGAAGATATGCGGCGCCGGGGCTGAAGGGGGAGCCACCCTATTCCAGTTAGACTACTTCGGCAGGAGGGCCTTCCTAGCACAGAGCCCCCAGCTATACAAGCAGATGTTGATGTGCGGCCTCTCCAGGGTCTACGAGATCACGCCTTACTTCCGGGCTGAGAAGTTCAACACCGTTAGGCACCTCAATGAGAGTTGGGGGATTGATGCAGAGATGGCGTTCATAAGCGGAGTTGAGGAAGTCATGAAGCTCCTCGAGGGGCTCATATCCCACGTATTCGAGGCCGTTAAGTCTAAGGCCGAGCCTGAGCTGAGGGCGCTGGGCGTGAAGCTCCAAAAGCCTAGGAGGCCCTTCAAGCGCCTCACGTACGATGAGGCCATTGAGGTACTGAGGAGCAGGGGGTTGGAGGTGGAGTGGGGCCAGGACTTCGGGAGTGATGAGGAGAGAGCTTTGGGAGAGGCCATGGCAGAGGAGGGATATGACGCGTACTTCATAGTCGACTACCCGTGGAGCGCAAAGCCCTTCTACATAATGAGGAGGGGTGAGCTGAGCGAGTCATTTGACCTCGATTACAGGGGGCTGGAGCTCGCGTCTGGAGGCCAGCGCGAACACAGGTACAGGGAGCTCGTGGAAAATATCAGGCTTAAGGGGCTCAACCCCGAGGACTTCGCATTCTACCTTAAGGCCTTCAGGTACGGGATGCCGCCTCACGGCGGCTTCGGCTTAGGGCTAGATAGGCTCGTGATGGTGCTAGTGAACGCCCGCAACATAAGGGAGGTGGTGCTCTTCCCTAGGGACACGCAGCGCCTCACCCCATAGCCCACGCTGAAGGTTAGGGTTTTCAGGCGTCAAGCATAACTCCTCACGTGATCCTCGGCAGGGACGAGTTACTGAAGCTCATCCGGAGCAATCCGCCTCTCATAGAGGGGTGGATAGACCTCGAGACCCAGCTACAGCCTGCTGGCTTCGACTTGACGCTTAAGGAGGTCAGGAAGTTCCTGACCCCAGGCTACATAGACTTCTCCAATCAGCGGCGCCGTATAGCCGATACCACGCCTATACCCTTCGACGATGAGGGGCGCGTCATGCTGGACCCAGGCCCCTACCTAGCGATATTTAACGAAGTGGTTAACATCCCCCTCGGCGTGATGGCCATCGCGAGACCCCGCTCAAGCCTGCTGCGCAGCGGCGTGACTGTGGAGACGGCGGTGTGGGACCCAGGCTACAGGGGGCGCAGCAGGGCGCTACTGCTAGTTTACAACGAGAGGGGCATCGTGCTTGAGAGGAATGCCAGGATAGCACAGCTCGTATTCATGAGAGTTGAGGGCGTCAGTAAGGGGTACAGCGGGGCCTACCAGGGGGAGGAGTAGTGGAGCGAAGAGCCTTGAGGGCGGCTGCCGGAGCCAGGCTCGTGAAGATAGTGGTAGAGGACTTGGGAGTGACGATCCACGCTGCCTATTCAGCTGATTACGATAGACTGTACCTGGTGATACCCGGCGAGTTTTGTAGCTGCCCAAGCTACCTCTTCGACGTCTTCCTCAGGCGAGCAGCAGACAAGTGCGTGCACCTGGAGGCTTTCGAGCTAGCCAGCAATGTGAGGGAGGTTAGGGTCAGCTATGAAGAGTTCAGGAAGAGGATATATCCACTCCTCTTTAGGGGCCTCCTCTAGTA
>QMRZ01000060.1 GCA_003649495.1 Thermoprotei archaeon
GCTTTAAGTGTGGCTACACCTTCGCTGGAGGTGCATGGGTGCCGCGAACCGAGCTGGGGAAGACCTTCACGCCAGAGGAGTTGAAGGGGATTAAGCGAGCAATAAGACGTTGAGCCCCAAGATACTGGTGACTACGGCCCACAGGACGAATCCCCGTGTCAGGTCGCTGGCTAAGGAGTTGGCACTCTCTCTCCCAGACGCTATCAAGATGAACAGAGGAAAGATGAACTATGCCGACCTATTTGAGTACGCCAAGTCGCTCGGGATAACCAGGGTGATCGTAGTGTGCAGAGGGCTGAGGGGCAACCCCGGCAGGATAATCTTCCTAGACACAACGGCTAAGGAGCTGTGCTTCTACCCCCTCATACTGAAGCTCAGGGGCGTGAAGCTAGCTAGGGAGATGGGCGTGCGGCCCTCACCCCCGAGGCGGGCTGCCGTAGTGGCGCCGGGGGAGGTAGATGCCGTGGAGTTCGGCCAAGAGCTATCGGGGGCTCTCAACCTCACCTTCGTGGAGGAGGTTGAGGCTAGAGAGCTGGCCGGGACCTACGATTCAGTACTCCTGATAGAGCCCGTCCGCTCCCCGCGGGCTTCATTCGCTGTAAAGTTCGTGGATCCGTCTACCCTAGCTCCCCGCGGCCCGCGGCTGCTGGTGGAGAAATATTACCTACGGCGGCCCGAGTACCCCGAGTATGACGCAGTACGAGGCGTACATCAGGGTTAAGGTCTCTGACCCAGGTGATGCAAAGGCAGCTTACACCGCCTTGATAGTAGAGGCACGTAGCCAGCCCTCTACCTTCACGCGGGTTGAGGTGGGGCTGGAGGACACTATACTGGTTCTGCGCTTCCGCTCGTCTAAGCGAACCTCCCTGAGGGCGGCGTTAAACGGCTTCCTTAGGTTGCTGGCTGCAATAGAGGCCGTGGGCTCCGCCCTCTCGGGGGAGGAGTAGACAAGCGGTCAACTTAATAAGAGGAGTAACCTGCTGTGTGCTTGTGGCGGGAATCTCTGAGACTCTTAGGGCTGAAGTGAAGAAGTACCAGGACATAGTAGAGCGCCTGAGGCTCATAGCGCTCAATAAGCAACAGATACAGGCTCAGCTGGGGGAGATCAATAATGCGCTGAGGGAGCTGGACAAGGCGGGAGAGGGCGCAGCAGTCTACAAGGTGGTTGGAACCGTCATGATATCCAAGAAGAGGGATGATGTAATCAGGGAGCTCAATGATCTAAGAGAGACTCTGGAGGTCAGGCTTAAGGCTCTTGAAAAGCAGGAAGACCTGCTTAAGAAGCAACTGAGTCAGCTTGAGAAGAAGCTGGCGAGGAAGCTTGGGGGCTCGGCGCCTGGTGCGGGTTAGCGGGCTCCCACGCGAGAAGGTGGCAGAGCTCTCCTCGTGGCTAGCCGAGAGGATTGAGGAGCTCATCGAAGAGAGGTGGGGTGAGCGCGTGGAGTTAGTCGAGGTAAGGGTCGATGTAAGCGAGGAGTGGCCACATGTCGTGAAGGCCGAGGTCAACGTGAGGCTGAGGTACCCTCAGAAGGGGATGGGTGAGGAGCTTGACAGGATCTTGGAGGTGGCTTTTAGGGAGTTTATGCGCAAGGCTTCGGAGGAGGGGCTCGAGCCAGTTGGGTGACTCTGCCCGCGCAGTCCTGGAGTTCGCCTCAGGCGCTAAGCGGGGCGCAGTAGTGGTGACGCACACGAATGCGGACCCTGACGCGGCTGCATCCGCTCTCATGCTGCGCGCAGCGCTCCTCTCACTGGGTGTGCGTGAAGTACAGTTAGCCTTCCCGGAGGGGCCCAGCAGGCTCTCCCGTAAGCTACTGAGGGAGCTAAAGCTACACGTGGAGTACGTCTCCACGCTTAGCGACACACTGCCCGCCTCGGTAGCAGTAGTAGACGCCAGCAACTGCAATCAGCTAGGTCCGCTCTGCTCACACGTTAGGTTGGCTAGGAATCTCTTAGTCATGGATCACCACGTGCCTCCAGGCGACCTAGTGCGAATAGCCTCCCACTCCGTAGTGAGGAGGGAACCCGCGACGGTAGTGTTAGTGTATGAAGCCGTTAAGTCTCTGGGTGTAAAGCTGGACCCCCAGCTGCTGACCTTAGCGCTAGCTGGCCTCATATTCGATTCTAAGCGTTTCATCCACGTGAGCCCCTCAGCTCTGAGAGCCGCCGCCGAGATCGTGGAAGAGGGGGGTGTTTATCATAGGGCTTTAGCCCTCCTCGAGGAGGAGGCTGACTTCTCCGAGAGGGTTGCCAGGCTCAAGGGAGCTATGAGGTGCGGGGTTCTGAGAGTGGGTAACTGGCTGATAGCGATTAGCGAGGTGGGGTCTTTTGAGGCGTCGGTCGCGAGGTCTCTAATATCACTTGGAGCTGATGTGGCGATAGTGGCCTCGGAGAGACGGGGCGAGTGCAGGCTTAGCATTAGGCTATCGAGAGCACTCCACTCGGGGGTGGGGCTAAGCGTGGGGCGTGACATAATGCCGATGCTAACGGAGAGGCTGAAAGGGAGAGGGGGAGGTCACGACATGGCCGGAGGCTTTAACGGCAGGTGTAGAGCGAGCGAAGCCCTTAGAGAGGCACTCAATGCGGTAATCGAGGCACTTGGAGCTACCAGGCCTCCTAGGCCTCTGAGGTAGCCTTGGGCCGAGCCTCCTCACTATGAGCTTGAAGGAGGGCGGGGGTCTTAAGCGGTATCTCGAACGTGCTGGTGAGAACCTTGATCTTCCTGACCTCAGCCTTCCTCAGAGGATAGATCTTCCTGGCCCTCATCTCTATTTCAGCTGCTATCCTCCCCAGCACTGCCTCCTGAATGAATTCATCGAATGTGAGCTCAGCAGCCTTCTCGTCTATGATCTCGAACATTATCTTCCTAATAGCCCTTTTCTGCGAAGTCTTCACCCTATTCTGCGTCACAGCCATGCACATAACCCTGAGCCTAACCCCATCCTTCGTCTCCACGTCCTTTATGGCATCTATGCGGGACGTCCCCCTCCTCACTAGGCTCCTGATATAATCCCTAGTGAGCTCCATCTGCTTGAGCTGCGTATACGCCACGTGACCCTCCACCTTGACCACCTGGAATTTCAGCTTGATGGGTAGCTGCGATATGTCCTTAGTTATGTCGTAGAAGCTTATCTCTATGGTACGCCCTAACATGCTCTTCTCATCATTAGCTGGCGCCGCTCCCAGTTCCGCAAAGCCGAACGCGCTAGGCGCTAATAAGACGAACCATCTCTTCGCCTCCCACCTGCTCCTAGCTTCTCTAGCCGCTCTCCTGGACATATGCTCTTCCCGTTTGTCCCTACCACCCATTTAAAATAGCTTTCTATTGGCGTGGGTGCCACAGCCTTAGCCAATTTTAGACGTCACATGCTCGCCAGTAGCCGCTGGGAGGTCCTAGCTCATGGAATCGCAGGAGACCTAGTGGGCAGCTGATGAGGACGTTTTAAAACGGTGTCGCCACCTTAGGTCTCTTTAAGGAGGTCAGCGTGCTTCATGAGCGCGCGGTAGGTATCCTTCAGGGCTTCTGGGATCACCTTCGTATCAGCTATAATGGGCATGAAGTTCGTATCTCCATTCCAGCGAGGTACTATGTGTACGTGGACATGATCCTCCAAACCCGCGCCAGCCACCCTCCCTAAGTTCACTCCTATGTTAAACCCATCTGGGTTTAGTGCAGCACGGAGGAGCTTTAGGCACCGCTTCACCAGCGAGAATAGCTTGCACAGCTCCTCTTCCTCCAAGTCCTCGAGAGACGGCACGTGTCTAAGCGGGGCTACTAACAAGTGCCCGGTGTTGTACGGGTACTTGTTCATCACCACTAGCCCATCCCTCCCCCTATAGAGGACTAGCTGCTCCTCAAGTTTCTCAGCTCGAGCTGCTCTACATAGGAAGCAGCCCTCCTCCCTCTTAAGCGCCTCATAGCGGACGTACTTCATGCGCCAGGGCGCCCATAGGATGTCCACTCTCCCCCACCGAGCGCTTGAGGAGTAGGGACGCTTATTCCTTTCCATCCCACCACAGCCAAGGGGGAAAGGTTCGCCCTCCACTTGGCCATAAACTCAGCTGAGGCTCTATACATCGAGCCAAAGCTACGTGGTGTGCGGGGCGGGGGCGAGGTGGTTAGCGTGTGGGTTAGCCTTATCTCCTGCTGGCCTCCCTACGCTACGATGAGCAGGGCGCGCACGTGTATTTACTACAAACATACTAGCAATGGGACTCGTTGCGTCCTCTTGTCCCCCGAGGAGTGGAGGCTCAGGGGGTATGCGCTTAAGGATTACTGCCTGAGGGGCGGCAATGGATGCCCTGTGCTAGCTCGAGTCCTCTCCAGCTCTCCCGACTGCGACTTCCTTTCCAGCATTGTTAATAAGAGGAGAGGCTTAGAGCGGGGCGCGTGAGGGGATGAGGAGAGCCGTTCTACTCGCATCGTGTATATTGCTGGGGGGAGGGCTAGGCCTGGTACTAGGCGAGTGGCTGCCAGGCGTTCCGCTTCAAGCCCTGCTAGTATCGGCGCTCGCAGTTGGCATAATGCTGTTAAGGGTGCCCCAGGCTGCATGGGCTACGCCCTTGACTCTTAGCCTCCTGTTCTCACTATCTCTGCTCAGCGTGCGCACGGCCTCCGCGCTCCTATACCTCCTCGTGACAAATCCCGAAGTTGCGCCACCCTTACTCACCACACTGGGGATGCCCCAAAGCTTCTACTCGAGCTCCATGCTGATCCTGCTGGGCACTGCCTATATATTGCTGCTAGGCGCAGCGCTGCTGCAGGACGGGCTAACGAGCACGCTCTCCCCCCTCTGGGAGGGAATTGAGGCGCTCCCCACTCCCTCTAGGGCTGCCCTCAAGCTGCGTGCGCGTGGCTTGGCTATAGGCCTGCCATTGGGCGTGACGGCTGCTCTCCTCGACAGCGTGAGTAGTAGCCATACGGCCTTCACCCTTCTAGTGGCTGGCTCATCCTCCATAGCGACGCTGACTACCCTCACTGTCAACCTCCCACTCGCCCGCGTCCTTGAGGCAATCCTCGGCGCTTTATCGCGCAGCGTGGCGCTGGGCGTGCAGGCTGGGGCGCTGATCTCCACAGCGCTTATGGCATCCCTCCTCTATGCGAAACGCGTAGCGCGAGGCTATCCTCACGCTAGGCCCAATACTGTGGCCATCCTAGTGGGGCTCTTAGCCCTGCTGCTGGGCTTTACTACGCTGCTGGGCCCTGCATCAGCTGCAGGCGCAGCGGCCGTCACCGTAATTACAGCTATTATCGCAAATCTGATCGCAGTGAGACTTGAGGGTGAACTATACGTCCTCACGTCAATACCCTCCGCCCATCCTCCACAGCTCCTGTGGACGGCCTGGTGGGGAATGGTTAGGCTCGTGGGTCTGGATGCCAGGCTGGCAGCTGCCGTGGCTAACCCTTCATGCACCACGTTGCTGGCATTAGCCAGCATGTGGAGTTATAAGCTCTCAGGGCTTAACACGCGTCCCACCCCGCTGCTCGCACCAGCCCTAGCTCTGCCCATACTTTTGACACTAGCCAGGGGGGTGGTGGATCCTGATAGGTGGAGACCCTCGAACTACGTGTATCTTGAGCCGGTCAAGGAGCTGGCTAGCCCTCCACAGCTCCCAGCTATTGACCTCCCCGTGATGGCAATCACCGCAGGCACAGTAGCTGCTGCATGTCTACTCGCCTACTACTTGGCACCCCCCGACTCTGGGCTCCGCCTAGTAGCGATGGTAGTAAGCCCTGGAGGGCTACTAGCAGCCTACTCGGGATTCCTCCCACCCGATCCTGCGCTCTGGGTCACGCTAGCTGCACTAGCCGCGCTGCGCTACGCTGAGCTGAAGCTGCACAGCGACGCCTGTAGGCAGGCATTATACGGCGGCTTAAGCACATACGGCGTACTGCTAGCCACGCTCACAGCACTAGGCATTAGCTAAGCATACCACACACAACTGCACTTTTAGGCACGTGCTTCACCCAGCGTATGCTATACTGCTGCTTCATTCCTGTGCCTCCAGCTTGCGCGTAGCGTGGGTGAGGAGGCTGTAGGCTAAAAGCTAATATTCTCGGCGAGGGGATAAGACGCGGCTGACCGCTATGCTGCGAGGTGTGCGCACCCTTGAAGCAGTACACTCAACTCTCACTAGAGCCATGCTGCTTTACCTAGCCAATTCGTTAGCCCCACCCCTGCTCCTCCTGCTCGCTTCCCGGCACGGCTGGGCGTATACTATTTTGTGGCCTACTGTAGTGTATGAGGTTGTCTGCATAGTGTCGCTTTTAGCCATATATATGGCTAGGAGCGCAGTATCCGACTACTCGCTCCCCTCAGCGCGTAGGCTGATGCTGCTGGCGGGGATTCTGGGCCTCTTCACTGCGCTTATAGCCGGGGGGCTTCTAACTCTCAATGCGCGTAAGCGTCTTGACACCATCGCTAGAGGGGGTAAGGCTCGCAAGAAGACCAAGGTTTAAAAGCTCTAGAGACAGCAGTGATGTGCTATGAGCGAGGCGTCTCCACGGCCCCCACCCCCCATAGTCAAGGTACCCCTACTGAGGAGGTTCGGGGGAGTACCCCCGAAGCCGTATAGAGTGGGTAGAGGCTACTCCGTGGGCGAGATACAGGCTGTAGGTCTGACAGTTAAGGAGGCCAGGCTACTGGGCATATACGTGGATGAGCGCCGCAAGACCGTGCATGAGGAGAACGTGAAGCGCTTAGCGGAGTGGCTTGATGCCGTTAAGCGTGGAGAGGTGGAGCCAGCACCTCCCACCCTGCCCAAGAGGATAGTGGTTAAGCCCGATAGGGGCAGGGTCTTTAAGGGGAAGACAATGGCAGGCAGGAGGATGAGAGGCCTGCTGAGCCTCAAGTACCGCTACACGCACCACTACAAGTGGGGCAGGAAGCAGAGGGAGAGGGAGCTGCGGAAGCGCCACGAGGCAACCAGGCACAAGGGTGGCCACTAGGCGCGCCCGCGCTGGTGGCCGCGATGGTAGTGGTCACCCCCTCGTTAGTGGAGGAGGCTGTAAAGGCCAGTGCCAAGCTCTCTAAGCTGTACACATTGCTCGAGCGGGATCCTGAAGTTCAGCAGTACTTGCGTGCAGCTAACGTAATGGCAGTCTCACGCCTCCTCTACAACGACCACGGCGTGGTCCACTCCAGGATAGTGGCTGGCTGCGCTCTCGAGATGCTGAAAATTCTAGTCTCAAGGGGGGTGGTCCCCAGCGTGGTGAGAGACGGTGTTGGTGCACTGGAGGATTCATATGTGGTGGTGCTGCTCGGAGCCTATCTTCACGATGTGGGGAACGCTGTTCATAGGACGCTCCACCATCTGCACGGGGTGGTGCTAGCACACGACATCGTGAAGAGGCTTCTCTCCTCAGTGTACAGGGATGAACGCAAGGTGTACAGCCTATCATGCGAGGTGGAGCACGTGATATTCGCTCACGATGAATCGGTGCGAGCACTGACCGTCGAGGCGGGGGTAGTTAAGGTAGCTGATGGAATCGACATGGCAGAGGGGAGGGCGAGGATACCGTACAAGTCTGGGAAGCTGGACATACATGCGATATCCGCCCTAGCGATAAAGCGCGTGGAGGTGGAGGAGGGTGCCGAGGAGCCCATACTCATAAAGGTTGACATGGAGAACGAGGCTGGCGTATTCCAGGTTGAAGAGGTGCTTGGCCGAAAGGTTAAGACGTCGGGCCTCTCACACCTCGTCAGAGTGGATGTGTACAGGCGAGGACAGTTCTTCAGGAGTATTACCTTTTAGCTCTGGAGGGCCGCCTCCAGGTGTGTTTATATTCCTCCACGGCACTCTATGAGGGCTGTGGGTGGAGCCTGATGCAGTACAGGGGGCTCCCGGTCCCCGTGAGGCCTGAGAGACTCGGCGTTGTCATAGGGAGGGGAGGCGAGACTAAGCGGGCAATTGAGAAGGCTTTCAACGTTAAGATGTTAGTCGACAGTAACACCTCCACTGTCTACCTGACTCCAGCTGAGGGGGGCACGCCATTAGGGGTTATGAGGGCTAAGCAGGTGGTGGAAGCTATCTCACTCGGCTTCAACCCTCAGGACGCCATGCTTCTGAGTGATGAGAGGTACTTCTTCGAGGTTGTCGACCTCGGTGAGGTCGCTAAGAGCCGGAACGACTTGAGGAGAATCAAGGCGAGGATAATAGGGGAGGGGGGCAGGGCTAAGAGGACTATCGAGCAGATGAGCGGCACCAAGATCGTGGTGGGCGACAAGGTCGTGGGGATCATCGGGGAGTATGAGAACGTCGAGGCTGCAAGGAAGGCCATAGAGATGCTGGCCAGGGGGCGCACTCACGCCACAGTCTACGGCTTCCTCAGGAGTGTTGGTAGGGAGCTCAAGAGGAAGAGGCTAGAACTCTGGGAGAGGAGGATCTAGGAGCTGCGCCCGGCTGAGAGA
>QMRZ01000061.1 GCA_003649495.1 Thermoprotei archaeon
TAGGGGGTCGCCCTTCTCGACCCTTCCCTCCAGTATCCTCTTAATGGTGCTCTCTCTGAGCTTTATCACGCCTTTAGCCCTAGCAATCCTGAGGACCTCCGGCTTCCCGCCAACCTCAACCATCGTCAAGAGGCCTCACCAGCCCCTAGGGGGCTGCAGCCCTATTAAACCCGCTAGAGGCTATTCCCGCCCCGATCAGCTTGTAGGCTTTAGCCGCCGCCAGCACGGCTAGCGCATCATCCATTAGCGCGTCTTGGGGCAGGAACACCAGCACGCCAGCCACCAACACCGCTACGTCAGGGCTCTGGCCCACGCCTAGCGCTGAGGCTAGCGCGTAAAGCCCCTCTAGTGACCCCAGGGCCTGCAGCCACAGCCTGAGCCACGCTGCTCCCAGGGCGTATATGGGGGCTGATGCCACTATGCACATCAGCCATGCCCTCGCCAGGCGCTTCTCAGCCAAGTGAGGCCTGGCGAGCATGCTAGCCAGCGCGGAGGCTAGGGGGAATCCCCACAAGTAGCCAGCCGTGGGGCCAGCCACCACGGGGAGCCCGCCTCGCATCCCCGCTGCCAGAGGGGCTCCCGCCGCCACAAGGGTTAGGTAGAGTAATTGTGAGAGTAGCGCGTACCTAGGCGAGAGCAGGAGCCCCGAGAGTATGACTCCGAAGTTCTGCATGGTGTACGGCACGGGCCCCAAGTATATGTAGAGCTGAGCGCTGAGCCCCGTTACCACGGCCATCATCGAGGCTAGGACAGCCTCTCTAGCTAACGGCCCTTTATTAGCCTTACAGCACCCCTCGAGAGCCCTTATCTGGGATGGCACTGTTCTCATGCACCCAGCTCGTAGCCTAAGGTTTTACGCGCTTCCAGCCAGCATCTAGCTGACACATCACCTCACGCGCCTAAAACTTGCCAACTCTAACACGCATCTCAGGATGAGGTGACGTTATAAGTGACGTGCCAGCACGTTGATCGATGAAAGCCCGTGATAACGTGCTCTGGTTCATGAGCACTGAGTTGCCAGGGCGGGTAAGAGAGCTCATTTCTCGAGGCGAGCTCTCTAGGGCTGAGGAGGAGGCTAGGAGGCTCCTGCCCAGCCTGAGGGGGGTTGAGAAGCTCAGGCTCGAGTTTGAGCTTGACAGGGTGAGGAGGTGGAGGCTCGAGTTCCCCTACACGCTGGATCAGGGCTTTGAGGAGCTGAGGAGGGAGGTGCCGGATCTAAAGCGCGAGGAGATGGAGGAGCTGCTGGCTAGGGGGTGCCTGGATCACGTGGTGGTGGACGGGGAGGTGAGGCTGTTGAGGAGGTTCGTGCCCAACGCGTTCTGGCTGTGTCCTGAGCTGAGGCGCAGGAGGCGGCGGGGAAAGGATGAGCGGCTTGAGGCCGCCAGGCTAGCTCTCAGGCACAGGGTTGAGAGGGTAGTCGAGGCGGCCCGCGAGCTGGGGGGAGGCCACGTGCTCCCACTCCGCTACAGGGTTAGAGCGGAGCTGAGGGTTAAGCCTGGTGTAGTGCCCGAGGGCGAGGTGGTGAGAGTCTGGATCCCCCTGCCGAGGGTCTGTGAGTTGCATCCTCAGGTGAGAGTGCTTTCAGCCGAGCCGGAGCCAGCGAGGATCGCGCCTGAGGACCACCCCCAGAGGACAGCCTACTTCGAGCTCGTGATGGGTAAGGAGGGGGCGAGCTGCAGCATCGAGTATGAGTTCATAGCCAGGGGCTTTTACTCTGAGGTAGACCCCCGCGAGGCGTACGTGGATGAGGGCTCCGAGGTCTACGAGGAGTACACGTCTGAGAGGCCGCCCCACATATCCTTCACCCCTAGCCTAGTGGAGCTGGCTAGGCGCATAGTCGGGGGCGAGGAGAACCCATACCTCAAGGCCAAGAGAATCTGGGGGTGGATCACGAGCAACATCCGCTACACCTATGCGCGGGACTACGCGCTGTACGACAACATAAGCGAGTACGTGGCTCGGGAGAGGCGCGGCGACTGTGGCATGCAGGCTCTCCTATTCATAACCCTTTGCAGGATCGCGGGCATCCCCGCCAGGTGGCAGTCCGGCTGGTACATGAACCCAGTGAGGCACGGCATGCACGACTGGGCTCAGTTCTACGTGGAGCCCTACGGCTGGCTCTACGCCGACCCCAGCTTCGGAAATAGGAGGCACCGGGAGGACTGGAGGACTGACTTCTACTTCGGCGGGATTGAGGGCTACAGGATGGCCCCCAACGTGGAGATCTCAGCTCAGTTTGACCCTCCCAAGGAGCACTTCAGGTCAGACCCCGTGGATAGCCAGAGGGGGGAGGTGGAGTGGAGGGGCGGCAACCTGTACTATGACAAGTGGGACTTCGAGCTCAAGGTTCTGGAGGTTGAGAGCCTGGAGGAGCGAGGCTAAGGCCTTATCTCGTGCCCCACTATGCCCTTAATCTCGCAGAACACCCTGATCTCCTCCAGGTAGTCCCCCTCCACTGCGTGTAGGTGGTTCGCCCCAACAGTCTCCACCAGCTCGCGCAGGCTATCTGGGCTCATGCGGATGACAATGTGTGGCCAGGGCCATATGCTCCTGCGTAGGTCCTCCCTCTCGACTCTCACGCTCCTGGCTCTCATGTACACCATGTGGTACTCCCCACCCACCCTATAGAGCCTCGCGATCGTGAGGGTCATCTCCGGCGCCACGTACTGAGTAGCTGCGCCGCCCGCCTTGCCCTGCACCTGGGGCAGCAGGTGGACACCCCTCAGGTTCTCCTCAGGCTGCTGTGACGCTCCAGCGAACCACGTGGCCATCCCCCCGCAGTTGCCCATGAATAGGAGGTGGCGCTCTGGGTCGTAGACGAGGAGGTCCATTAGGGTCGTCGGCTTCCCCCCAGATAACAGCTTTAGCACCTGCATCGTGAGCGCCCCATCGATGTCAGCCTCGCAGGCGCAGACTACGGGCTCCCTAGGCCCCTCGGGATCGTAGGGGTCATTGAGCAGGGCGACGGCGACGCAGGGGTCGACGTAGCCATCGCTCAACTCGGGCTGGCACTTGAGGCCACAGAAGTGGAAGCCCCTCTCCCTCACGAGCGTCTTGAGGGCTAGGTATATCCTGAGCTGCCTCTCCAGCTTCTCCTCCGTCAAGATCCTGCCGTCGTACTCAACGCGCCCAACTCGCTGGAGGAGCCAGCGCAGATGCCTCCTCACCTCCTCCTCGCTCACGGACTCCGCCCTCCTCAGGACCTCGAGCTGATCTACGTGCTCTACATCGACCCCGAATACCCTCCTCACCTGTGAGGGGTCGGCAGTCACAGTGTACATGCCCAGCGACCTCCCCCCAAAGACCCCCAGTGTCATGCCCTCAAGCCTCCTCGCAGCCATCGCCGCCCTCGCGAGCTTCACGAGCCTGCCAGCAGCCTCCTCAGCTGAGCCCCATAGCACCACCCTGCGGAGCCCAACCTGCCCTAGCGCGCCAGCTGAGGCCAGGAGGCCACTGAGGACGTCGCCGTACACAGCTACTAGCGGCACGCTCCTGGAGGCGACCTCAGCTGCCCTGACGCTGATTGACGGATAGGTCCAGATGGGCACGTACAGGAGCACTAGGTCTGCGCCCCACCTCACCAGCTCTGCTACCTGTTCCTCAGCTTGATGGGCAGTCCTGGCGACGGGAGCGGTAGCGTAGACCTCGACTCCCCCGAGGGAGGATAGGAGTCGGGAGAGGCTCTCCCGCCGCCTCTCCTCTTCATCCCTCCACGGCACCTCCTCGCGAGGATCGCCGAGCGTTACGAGGCCTAGCCTGGGGACGTAGCCGCTGCCCATGGCCTCCCCAGCTAACAGGCGTGCTCTCGTAGATGAGGGTATCGCGAGCCGGCTCGCAGGGCTAGCCCTGGAGTCGAGTCATCCACGATTCCCGGCTTCAAACATTTTTACCTGCGTGCTCTCATCCCCACGTGCCTAGCCTCACTCCACGGGAGGTTGAGCGGAGGCTCCTCGAGCTACTGGCGTCAACAATTGTCGACTTCAAGCCTGTGGACGCGTGGGTTCACAACGGCGATGAGGTTCGCCTCCCCTTCTTCACGAGGGCCTCCCCCGACGAGGTACAGAGGTTTGAGACCCGACTCTCCCTGCCCCAGCTGGGCGGCGCTAGGTGGCTCCTAAGGGTTGATATCAGTGGCAACGGCCTGCTGATAATCGATGGAGAGCCGTACCAGGGTGTGGATGAGCAGCACAGGCTGGCAGTGCTGGAGCCTGGCGAGCGGGAGGTAGTGCTCGAGGCAACGCCGCGCAGGCTATTCGGCGAGACCCCCTGGTTCTTCGCCTTCATGGGCTCCTGCCTGACTGCAGTCCTCTGGGAGGGCTTCAACCTAGCCCTATCCCTGCTCGACGCCCTGCGGCTCGCGCATAACCGCCCCGAGTTGATGAGGGCCTTAGCCAGGGCAGCCGAGGAAGTTGAGGTGACGCCCAGCGTCGCTCAGTTTTACGCCTTATTCCGCACACTCTACGGCCACCTGGTGCCCGAGAGCTCCCCGGAGTATGGGGGGCCGAGGTGGGATCTAGCATACGTGGCGAGCGTGTACGGGGAGAGGGTCCTCGAGGGTGCGCTCAACGATACGCCGAGGCCCTCCATTAGGGAGGTGGTGGAGACCGTGGAGAGGATTAAGGCCTCCCTGCCTCGAGGCTCTCCAGTCGGCAAGGTCTACCTCTTTGGCCACTCGCACATAGACACCGCGTGGCTATGGCCCTTCAGCGAGACGAGGAGGAAGATCGTGAGGACCTTTTCAACCATCATAAGGCTCGCCAAGATGGGTTACCACTTCACCTACGTCCAGAGCGGCGCGCAGAACTACAAGTGGCTCGAGGAGCAGAGCCCGGAGCTCTTCGAGGAGGTTAAGCGGCTTGTGGAGGAGGGGCACTGGCTGCCCGTGGGCGGCATGTGGGTGGAGTCCGACACGCAGCTCCTGACGGGTGAGTCGCTAGCGAGGCAGTTTCTCTACGGCCAGCTCTACTTCAAGGAGAAGTTCGGCAAGAAGTGCAGGATTGGTTGGCTGCCCGACAGCTTTGGCTTCTCAGCCCAGCTGCCGCAGCTCATGAGGAAGGCTGGAATTGAAGTGTTTGTCACACACAAGGTCATGTGGAATGACACAAACGAGTTCCCCTACCACGCGTTCGTGTGGGAGGGGCTGGACGGGTCGGAGGTGGTGGCTCACGTACTGGTAGTCACCTACAATGGGGCATTAACCGCCAGTGAGCTTGCTGAGCTCTGGGAGAGGTTTAAGCAGAAGGGCGTGGCCCCTGCCATACACTCCTATGGCTTCGGGGACGGGGGCGGCGGCCCCACGTTCCTCATGCTGGAGCGGCTTAAGCTCCTGAGAAGGTTGCCGAGCCTCCCTGAGCTTGTGGAGGCTCCGAGCGAGGAGGAGTACGTGGAGGAGATGTTGCGCGTTAGGGATAGGCTGCCGAGGTGGAGGGGAGAGATCTACAACGAGTTCCACAGGGGTGTCTACACCACCAACATCAGGGTGAAGACGCTGATGGCGAGAGCTGAGGGAGAGGCACGCTGGGCTGAGGCGGCATCCGCCGCGGCGAGCCTGTTGGGGCTGATGGCCTACCCGCGTGAGGAGCTGAGGGGGGCGTGGGAGCGCGTGCTGAGGTGCCAGTTCCACGACGTACTCCCCGGCTCATCTAACCGCGAGGCCTACGAGGAGGCTTACAAGGACCTGGAGGAAGCCATCAACACCTTCGCCAGAGTCTCCTCGGCAGCGCTGAGGGCAATCGCTGAGCACGTGAACGCGCCGAGGGGAAGCATCGTGATATTCAACAGCTTATCGTGGCCGAGGAGGATGTTCGTGGAACTGCCGGATAGCAGCTACGCGCTACCTGATGGGAGGCCAGCAGAGTTCCAGCGCACCGGCAGCGGCTACTTAGTGGAGGTCGAGGTGCCAGCGAGGGGGTACGTTACGCTCGTGCCGGGCCGGGGGAGGGCTGCGGCTGGAGGCGCCGTGGTGCGTGCTGAGGATGACGGGCTTGTGCTGGAGAATGAAGTGCTGAGGGTTAAAGTGGGCCGCGATGGAAGCATCACCTCGATCTATGATAAGCAGCTGAGGCTTGAGTACCTAGCCTCGCCGAGCAACGTGTTGAGAGCGCACGTGGACAAGCCTGGGAGCTCCGACGCCTGGGACGTAGATAGGTCAGCGATAGAGTCGCCGGGCCACCCGTTCGAGGTGGCTGAGGAGCCTAGGGTCATCGCTAGCGGCCCCCTAGTGGCGGCAGTCGAGTACAAGCTGAGGTTCAGGAACTCCACCATTAGGCAGAGGGTCGCGCTGTACAGGGGCTCGAGGCTGGTAGAGCTCAGGACAGAGATTGACTGGAGGGAGAAGTGTTACCTCGTGAAGGCGTGGTTCGACCTCAACGTGAAGCCTGGAGTAGCGCACTACGAGGTGCCCTTCGGAGTAGTGGAGAGGGCCATGGTGCCCAGGGATCAGTGGGACGCGGCTAAGTACGAGGTGCCAGCGCTGAGGTGGGCTGACTTCTCAGACGGCGAGAAGGGGGTGGCCATAATAGCTCCTACCAGGCACGGGTACAGCGTCAAGGGCAGCAGGGTAGGCCTCAGCCTCCTCAAGTCCCCCATGCACCCCAACCCCTGGTCTGACATGGGCAGGAGTGAGGTCACGTATTACATCTACCCACACCCAGGGGATTACCGCTCCGCCAGAGTCTACGAGAAGGCTTACGAGGTGTGGAGCGGCGCGAAGGTGGTAGTCAAGGAGCGGGATGGCGGGAGCCTGCCGCCCAGGGCGAGCCTCCTAGAGGCTCCTCACGGAGTCATTGTAGAGGCGTTGAAGGCCCCTGAGGTCGGTGAGGGCCTCGTGCTGAGGGTATACGAGGCTGAGGGCAGGGAGAGGAGAGCCGCCATAAGGCTCGCCACACCACTCAAGGTGTACGAGACCAACCTCCTGGAGGAGGACCCAGCTCCCATAGCTGAGGGCTCAGAGATCCCAATTAGGCTCGGGCCCTTCGAGATTAAGACGCTACTCCTTAAGCGGTAACTGCACGGCTTATCAGCCACGCCACCGGGCTCGGCGGAGGATTAATTACCGGCTAGCTACCCTGTAGCCTGGGATGAAGATCCCCTGACAGGCTGAGCTGTGACGAGCATTCCCCTTCCTCGACCGCCGTAACGTAGATAACGGCTAGAGCCCATGAGGGGGAGATGAGGCTCGGCGAGCTCACGTGGGAGGAGGCGGGCAAGGAGTTGAGGAAGGCCGACTTCGTGCTCCTGCCGACGGGGAGCTTTGAGCAGCATGGCCCCCACCTCCCCCTGCTGACTGACTCGATTAGAGCTGAGCACTTATCCGAGGAGGTGGCTAGGAGGGCGGCTGAGAGGGGCCTCAAGATCCTCCTGCTGCCCGTGCTCCCCTATGGCGTGTCTGAGCACCACATGAGGTTCCCCGGCACAATCTCTGTGGATCCCCTGACATACATTTCCCTGATAGAGGATGTGGGCAGGAGCCTGGCTAGGCACGGCGCTAAGCGCTTCTTAATCCTTAACTTCCATGGGGGGAACCTCGCTCCCCTGGAGGTGGCAGCTGCCAGGATAAGATCCCGGCACGGGCTCAGGACCTACGTTCTCCACTGGACTAGCTACGCGCGCGAGGCCATACTGGAGGTCCTGCGCCCCTCTCCGACATGGGGCCACGCGTGCGAGCATGAGACGAGCATCGTGATGCTCTACAGGCCTGAGCTGGTGAGAAGGGAGAGGATTAGGAGGCCACGCGTTAAGGCTAGGCCCAGCGCCAGGGCTTTCTACTACTTTGACGAGATTAGCGATACGGGCGGGCTGGGAGATCCCGCTAGGGCCTCAGCGGATAAGGCGAGGATCATAGTGGAGAGGGCTACTGAGGCCATAGTGAGGGTCTTGGAGGAGATCCTGAGGCTTGAGGAGGAGATGGGAGCTGCTCAGGGTGGGAGCCCTGCAAAGTAGAGCAGGGCTACCGCCATCATCACTGCCCCGAGCGCTCTCTCCAGCTGCCTGAGGCGCCTCCTTGCAAGCCTCCTAACGCGCCTCGCCGCGAGGGATAGGATGGTGAAAGAGGCTATGAAGCCCGCTGAGAAGGACAGCGAGGCAGCTGCAGCGTGAGCTAAATCGCCGGTTAAGAGGGCGGCTGCCAGCGCCGCGCCAGCTAGCGGGGCTATGCAGGGGCCCCAGAGAAACACGCTGAGCCCCCCTAGGAGGAGGCCGCCCCCACTGCTCCTCGGGCTAGCCCACTTGCCCACCCTGCTCACCACGGCGTAGAGGAGTGAGGATACCAGCTCTCTGAGCCTGTCCACGAGTAGGAGAGCCCCTGACACA
>QMRZ01000062.1 GCA_003649495.1 Thermoprotei archaeon
ACCCTGGAGGCGGCGGCCGCCCCCGACAATAGGGGGCCGTAGAGCGGGTGCCTCGCCAGCGCGCCGAACACGTCAGCGCTAACCGCGCGTCCCACCAATATGCGCCTCAACGCCTCCTCCGAGGCCCTAAGCGCCAGGTAGCTCGAGATGCCTGCCGGATCCCCACGGAGTACTCCCTCGGCTAAGCTTCCCAGCCTCAGCGCGCCCAGTCTCCGCAGGCTGGCCTGAGCCTTGCTAGGCGAAACTGTGAGCTCCTGCAGCTCAATGCCCCTCACCAGGCGGCAGGCGTGGAAGTCCGCTAGCCTGCAAACCTCCTCCTCAGCTCGCTCTAGCTCAGCGAGCCCCCTGACTCTGATCCCCCTCGCTTCGGTCACGGCCCTTAGGACCCAGGGGCGCGCCTCCAGGCCCAGCAGCTCGGGGGGTAGCCTCTCCCTCACCTTGGCGGCCAGCTCTTCGAGCCTGGCCCTCCCCCTCAGCTCGGCGAGGCGGCCAGCCACGGCAGCTAGGGCCCTGGAAGCAGCTAACACGCCCGTCGCCACGAGCTCAGGCGGCTTCATGGACGTCAACGTGGATGCGGCCTTCAGGTACCTGGAGAGCGCGTAGAGGCGCGGCCTGAGAATAATCCCCGCGTGCCTCCTCCTCACTGACAGCGCCTCACTCAGTACCGCAGCTGCCCTCAGCGCCGTGGGCAGGGGATACCCCCGGGTGAGGGGCCTAGCCCTGTAGTACGCCTCAGCCAGCCTCCTGATCCCCCTCCTCAGCCTCCCAACTCTTGTGCTCCAGCCAGCCCTCATCACGCGTAAAGCAGGCCTCTCTAGGCCCAGGCTAGCTACGAGGGCTGGGGGCAGGCGGCGTGGCGCGGGAGGCCTGACCTTAAGCACAGCAGCCGTCGCAGCCGAAGCAGCTGCCGAGAGAGCCGAGGCCACAGCTGCATATGTGCGGGAGCGGGTGAGCCTCCCCAGTCCAAGCCGCCCTGAGATGCTCACACCGCCAACCAGCTCGCTCACTACATCTGCAGCAATGAAGGTGGCAGCCGTCGAGAGGAGGATCAGGATCGAGAGGTTGAAGATCTTCGCGTGGTCGCGGAGAGCTTCGAAGAGTGGTTCAGTAGCCGTCGAGCTGGAGTCTAAGAACTCCCACAGGGGATCAGACTCGAGCCAGGCCCAAGCGCTCTCATTGTACATGTAGGTGATGCCGTCCACCATTAGGCCTCCCGGCAGGGTCTTGACGAACTCGCTGCCGGGGAGGTAGGGCCACCCAGTAGCCTGCGCATAGGCAACTGCTGGCCTCAGGGGCTCCCCGTAGTACCTGGCGCTACACCTAACTCTGTATGGCTTGAACGCGTGGGACCATATCAGGTCTCCCCTGTAGAGGTGCAGCACGCTGGAGTCTAGGCCTATGCCGCTCCACAGCGTCTCGTTGAAGCGGATAGCTGCGCATCGCTTCCCCACCTCTACTTGGACGAGCTCCTCTGGGCCCGCATAGTAGTTATCGATCACCTCCACGAAGCTGAGGAATGCCTCAGTGAAGTTGAGAGCCGGGCTCGCCGAGCTGGGCGCGCGCTTGCAGCTGCACCTCACTCTGAGGCTGAGGACGTGAGGCACGCCCCCTACGGATACGTGAAGCTGGGAGAGGCCGTCCGCCACCGGCTGGGCGGGGGTCAGGAGGCCCTCAGCCCATGCCACGGCCTCGACGTAGCTGACCGGCACCAGGGCGGACTCGTTCAAGCCTAACGAGACCCGGTATCCCTCAATTCCGACTTCAACCCTGGGAGGCGCGCTGGGCACGTCGAAGCTCCACTCCCAGTCGCCCAGCCTGATGCTCACAACTCCGTCGGCGTAGCTCACCTCTGCATAGTCAGTACCACTGACGACCTGGATGCCGGGAGCCTCCGGGTCGAGGACGGCCCATAGCTCCACGTACTGGCTACTGATCTCGCTGTAGTCGGGGTGCAGCTCGACCGCCCAGCCAGGGCTGTAGCGGAGCCAGCCGACGCCTGTCTCACCCCTGAAGACTAGGGCGCATGTGCGGGGGCTACACCTGGGGTAGAGCCTCACCAGGGTATAATTCACGCCGGGCGGAATTTCAGGGCCTAGCTCTAGGGCCTTAATCTCGAGGGGGCGTACTGGGAAGACCCCCCTGCCCGACTCGAAGACGTGTGTGGCATTCCTGTACTCCCAGTACACCTCGACTGGGAGCTTCACGTAGCTGTAGATCATGTAGAGGGGCGCGTACCTCCCTGAGAGCTCGAGGAACACGCGGCGGGGCGGCTTGCCCGTGTACCTGACCACGCTCCCCGGCACAACTCTGTGCACTACCCTCCCCGCCTCAAGGTCCTCGTACGCGAGGGCCACGCCAGGCGGCCCAGGCAGCTCCTCGCTCACTACACCCTTTACCGTGACGTTCGAGACAGGGATCACAGCCTCGGAGAATGAGGGAAGCCCTTGCACTTCGAGGCTGGACACATTAACCCAGGTCTCCAGCACTACCAGTCCCGCCCCCCTCGAGGGTGCGGGGGGCACAGGCTTTAGCCCCATAGCCCCAGCTAGGGAGCCCACAGCCCAGGGCCAGGCTAAGCCGAACGCAGCTCCGAATACTATCAGGGTCTTAGCAAGGGGCCTCAAGCTGTGGCTAGGGAGGAGCGCCAAGCCCCCCAGTATCATGTAGGGTGCCGCCACAGTCATGAAGCTGCAGAGCGTGGAGATGACGACTCCCACGGCGTAGGCGGCTGACGCCATGTTCACACCGAGGATCGCGACGGCCTGCAGCGCCGCTGCAGCTGACTTGACCAGCTGCAGCTTAAGCCACAGTGCCAGGCTGAAGCCCCCCGTCGCTATCGAGCCCACTACGAGCGCGGCTTGGACCCCCTCGATCACCCCCGCCACAGCCCCAAGGTAGGCCGCCCACTTGGCATACTCCACAGCTTGGCGCGAGGCATCCTCAGCCAGCTCACCGGCGAGCGCCACAGTGGAGTTCAGCGCCGTGCCCCAAGCCGCGGGGTACACGAGGTGGGCCACCGCGTACACGGCCTCCATCGTGGCGAGCGATGCAGCTAGCACGAGTCCCGTGAAGGCCCAGGTAAGCCTCTCGAAAGCCTCAGCCCTGCCTGCCTCGTCGCGCCTCACGTGGAAGGTGTAGAGGAAGTAGAGGCACTCCAGGAGGCACAGCGCCGGCGCCAGGGCTACGAGCTCCATCATGGCTACACTCTGGCGCTCAGGGCCCTGGCCAGCCCCCCGATGGCAGCGCTGAAGCCAGCTGCCAGCACGAGGGCTAGGCTCATGGTGAATGAGAGCTTGACCAGGGCCTCGGTGAAGATGCGGCCATGCTCCAGGACCCTAGCTGCCTGCCCAGTTAAGACCTCCACACTTGGGCTGATCACCGGTATGCCGGAACCCAGCTCCACGGAGAATATGGGGTCCAGCATGTACGCGGCAGCATAGCCGAGGTAGGCCGCTAAAACCAGGACGCTTGCCACGAGGGAGCCGCCCACCCTGCGCAGCCTGCCAGTGCCCACCAATGCTATCCCGATTGAGACGAGCTCCAGGCCGTAGGCCCTTAACACTCTCGAGAGAGCCGAGTAGGCCGCTAGCATGGCTAGGAGGGCCTGTGCCGAGTAGTTGGCGAGCCATGACTCAGCCATCCACACGTTCCCCAGCCAGCTCGTGAGGGGGGTTAGGTACAGCTGAGCCCCAAACCAGCCCAGGGCCAGCACGTAGCCCTTCACGTGCTCTGTCGCGTTATCGTAGCGCTGGGCCGCATACTCGAGCAGTGACTCTACATCTCCGCCAGCGGGGGGCGCCAGCATGGCCCACAGCACGGCTGCCAGGGCTGCGACTGCTACTCCGTAGACTAGTGCCTCGACTGCCCGGCTCATGAGCCTGTAGCCCCTAGCCCTCTCAGCCGCGTCCCCCGCTGACGCCAGCAGGGCGCCATACAGGAACTCCCCCGCGAAGAAGGCCATCGCCAGCCCGTACCAGACCCAGTGCATCGACTCCCAGAGCCACAGCCTCACGTGGCCTCGGCTGGCTAGGCGTACAATTAAGCGTGGCGCCCGGCTAGGGCTTGAGGAGCCCGGCTAAGCGCTCAGCGATCATCATGGGGGAGGCCAGCATCGCTAGGAGGAGCAGGAATGCGAGGACTATGATGAGGACCCCACCTTGACCGCCGCCAGGATTAGGGCCGTTCTCCTAGCCCCCTCGACTAGGATCCTCCTAGCCAGCTCCAGTAGGGGGTGCACGCTGCCCGGGGCCAGCGTGAGGCTGTAAATAAGGTTATAGGTTCACCCGCCGAAGAGGCTCTGCCAGTCGATGGCGTAGGGCCTGAGGGCATCGGGCAGGAGGCCCAGCCAGTTCAGCAGGTCTGGCAGCCAGACAAGCAGGGCTAGGGCTAGGAGGAAGATTATGGGGCCCTTAAACGCCTCCACCAGGTCACGATACCCAGTCATGCCGGTCGCTGTACCGCCGCTCTTCTCAAGAGCCCCCACTACCCCACGGATGAGCGACACTGTCAGCACTATGATGAAGGCTGCCAGGACTCCCCCCTTGACTATGAACACCGCGAGTGCCCTCAGCTTATTGACGTCTAGGCTCACCGGCGGGGGTGGGGGCTCCTCCTGGGCCAGCGCCAGCTGAGCTGCCAGCACTACCGCGAGGAGCAGGAGGTGCTTGAGCCTCATCGAGGGTGCCGGGGCCGGGTTACGCAATAAAAATAGTTACTCCAGCTCTAGGGGCTCTAGTTCCGCGAACTCGGGCTCTGACACATCTACGTGGAAGAACTCCAGGAGCTTGGAGTACACCTCGCCCGCCTCGCCGACCATCAGCCGCTCGGGCAGCAGTTCCAGGAACTCTCCCTCCTCCAGGTGGCCTCGCCCAGCTACGTAGATTGGCTGGAGGATGCAGCGCTCGTGCCGGAATATGGAGACTGCCACGGCCTCCACCCTCCTCGCTATCACGCCTCTCATCAAGTACTTCCTGGTGAGCACGAAGATGTCGATGAGCCTCAACACATCCTTCACGCTGGCGCCGGGGATGCCCTGCCTCATGAGCTGAGCCATGGTCTCAACGCCCTTCTCCAGCGAGGGCGCGTGAATCGTAGTGAGCGTGGCTATCCCCAAGCGCCCCGCCTCAACCCAGCTCCACACCTCCTCCCCCCTAAGCTCGCCTAACACGAAGAGCTCGGGCCTCTCATAGCGCAGCGACTGGCGAATCAGGAGTGTCACGGGAGTGCCTGGGCGGGCCACGCTCCTAGCGATGTTGCCACGCTCGGGTAGGACGAGCTCGCGCACCTGCTCCACGATTGAGACGCGCAGGTGGGGCCAGAGCCTCAACACCTCGTTCAGCAGGGAGTTGAGGAGCGTAGTCTTGCCCGAGCCCGAGGGGCCCATGACCACAGCGACGCTCGGCCTCATCACCAGCGCCACTAGCCTGGCCGCCAGGAGAGGCGAGACGAGCTCTGACAGCCTGGGGATGGCCACTATCCTCGTCGCCGTCACCTCCCACCTGCCCGACACCAGGGGCATCTTGAAGTAGAGGCGCCACCCCCCGTACTCCGCCTCAGCCTGGGGCTCCGCCTCGCTCAGCCTCACGTTGCTGAGTATCGCGAGGCGCTGGATCAGCCTCTCAGCGTCCAGCTCGACTGGGAGCTCAACCCGGTACCTCCTGTCGCTTACCGTGGCCTCTACCTCGCTCCCCCTGATGAACACCTCCTGCGTGCCGGGGTAGTCGACGAGGGGCTGCAGAGGCCCCCACACGCCTTCGCGCGTGGCGTACACCAGCACTCTATCGCCCGCGAACGCCACCCTGCCGCTCTTCACGTCGTGCCACGAGCTGGGGCTCTCAGCTGAGGTGGGCAGCCGAGGTCCCCGGCTGAGGTCAGTCGTGACGCTGAACTTCCTGGCTGGCAGGAGGGGGCGAGCCTCCCCTGGCTCCTGGGCGAGCTTGGCGAGTCTCTTGATCAGCCTCCTCACCCTCTCAGCCTCCTCTCAAGCTCGTCCAGGACGTGGATGACCCTCTCCAGGAACTCGGCCTTCTCCTCCAGGCTCTCAATCTCCCTCCTGATCCTATCCCTCTCCTGCTGAAGCCACCCCCTACTCGCCTCTATCCGCTCGAGCAGATCCTCCGCGCCTATGAGACGTAATGCCTTCTCTACGTCACTGCCCTCACTCCTCATCACCTCCTCGAGGTCCCTCCACACTACACGCGGTTCAGCTGGCCTACGCGCAGCCTCCTCAGCCTTAGGGGTGCCAGCCCCGATCACCTCGCTCAAGAAGCCCTTCCGCTGAGGCCCGCTCACGGCGCAGCTC
The DNA here is from genome assembly GCA_003649495.1 of Thermoprotei archaeon. Taxonomy (GTDB): domain Archaea; phylum Thermoproteota; class Thermoprotei; order Thermofilales; family Thermofilaceae; genus B17-G15. The sequence goes on from QMRZ01000062.1 coordinate 6,302, forward strand.
CCTCCCGAGGTCTAATTATTCTTTGTGCGAGCTCGTAGAGAGCGTCCTGGAACTCGTCTGAGACGTGTGATAACACCTGCCCCAACATCTCCGGGGAAACGCGCGAAGCAGCGTAATCATAGGGGACTGCCACCACAGCCTCCTTGCCGAACCTGCGCCTCAGATCATCTAGGAACTCCTTGACTACGGACTTTGGGTAGGGGCGGGGCTGGTTCAAGGCATAGACGACAAGGGGGTCGCCGTCGCCCACTCCCGGCGGCCAGGCCACTATGCCTGCAGCCACAGCAGCGGGATTGGGCTCCACGACCTTCACCACCACGTCGCTCCTCTGCAGGAACTCCTCATACCAGGGGTCCTGGTACGCGGGCATGTCGATGAGTACGAGGTCGAAGTACTTGTTAGCCAGCCTCCTGAGCTGCTCCACGAAGCCTTCCAGGCTTACAGAGGGTAAGGGGCCCCTGTTGGGGAGTAGGTAGAAGTCCAGCTCCTCCTCGCCCAGGGGCAGCGAGTAGACCTGAACGGCCTCAACGAGCTGTGCAGATCCCTCGAGCACGTCCCTAAGGTAGGGGCCCGGCGCTCCCCCCAGCAGGGAGGTCGTGGCACCACCCTCGCTACACGCGTCCACCAGGAGAGCCCTGTAGCCAGCGGCGGAACACCCCAAGGCTAGGAGCGATGAGAGCGTCGTCTTACCCGTCCCTCCCTTACTCCCGCTCGTGAAGCACGTTATCACGTGCTCCACGCCCCTCAGCCTCCAGACGAGAAAATTATATCTGATGGCCGCCAGCCGCGCTGACCCCGATGAAGGGGGCTACGAGGCACAGGGGTGGCCTGCCTCCAGCGCTGACCATCATAATCTCCGTCTCGGGGATAGCTGCCGCCGTCATAGCAGCGTACTTCCTGGTGAGCACCACTCAGCGCGCGAGTAAGCAGTGTGTGCTGGTCCTCACGGGCGTCCCCTACTACGACACGGTGAGCCACAAGCTCTACTTCACCGTCCGCAACGATGGGACTACCGCGTGCGACCTCAGCAGCGTGATAGCCGTGCTCGGGGGCCAGGAGGCGACGTGCAAGGGAGGCACGACTTCCCTCGCCCCGGGAGACAGCACGTCATTCAGCTGCACGTTCACCAATCCTCCCTCCGGCGTGAAGGATGGCGATAAGGTCGCCATACAGACCCCCACGACGACCCTCACGGCATCCGTCTCCACGCCCTGAGGTGCGAGGAGATGGGCTTTTTCTCCAGAATCGGGATCTGGCTCAGGAGCGAGGCTGACGCAGTGCCTCTAGCGCTCGTGCTCCTAGTCTCGCCCCTGACCCCGCTCGCCACGCTGCGCCAGTTGAGGGAGCTGGGCGAGTACAGCTACCTGCCTGACCCTGAAGAGCTGCTGGTGAGGGAGCCTGATGCTCTGGGCGAGAAGATGAGGGAGGTGCTGAGGGCAGCTCTCCTAGCCCAGCGCGCAGGCAGGCGCTCCGTGCTCGAGCAGGAGCTCGATGAGCTGATGGCCAGGACGGGGATGGAGCTGGAGGTGGCCGACTACCACCTATCCCAGCTATTCCAGCTCGCATCCCTCTTCACGACCGTGATACCAGTCACCCTTGCTTCCGTCGTGCTCTTCACTAATCCCGGCGCTGTAGCGCCCCTACTCCTCGCCTGCGCCGCTGCAGCAGCGATCCTGGGCGCTGTGGCTGGCCTGGGCGTGTTCCCCAGGGAGCTGGCGCTGCCCACACCTCCCCTCAAGTCCTTCACTGCCATGGTCCTACTCCCCCTGACTTACCTCGCCCTCGTGGCGCTCGGCATGGTGGGCGTCGGGATTGAGTGCCCAGTCCTGTTATCGACGGCCCTGGGCACAATCCCCCTCTCGCTCACCCAGCTCTCGTGGAGGCGGCGCGTGCTGGCCACGTATAGAGAAGCTAGGGAGCTAGTGCGTAAGGCCGGCATGGCCAGCTACAATGTGTTCGCAGCGCTTGGGATCAAGGATCCAGCCTACCTGCTGTCGGGGAGGTGGG
>QMRZ01000063.1 GCA_003649495.1 Thermoprotei archaeon
CAAGCTCGCTCACCAGCTTCAGGTTCCGTGAGACTATAGCCTCGTAAAACCTCCGGGCCTCCACCTCGAACCCAGGACTACGTCGTACTTTGGCTAATCAGCATTGCCTCTCAACTTCTTCATCGAGGATTTACTCATGAGGGCTCCATCCGCACAGGCTGGGAGGTGGATGGCGTTTAGTTACGCGATGAAGTCGTAGAAGCTGTTATAGGGGGTATGAAGTCTCATGCTCTCGCTCAGCTAGGTGTTTTATACCTCAGGAGAGGGGCATTATATGGTGCAGAGCATGAAGCTCTCGACGATAGGCATCGCGATGCTCGGCGATGAGAGGCGCTCTGTGATGGAGCGCCTCGAGAGCAGGTGTATGGAGCAGATGCACAGGCTGGCTGAGATAATCAGGGAGAAGGTCAAGTACTCTGGTGGCGAGGCCCCCCCAGTCGTAACGGCGCCGAAGGTCGCCTCCTCGATAAGGGACTCCAAGGAGGTGGGCGAGTACTTCGCCAAGCAGAACGTCAAGATACTCATTATATTGTATTACATATGGGACTACCCGTACCTAGTCTGGCCGCTCGTGAACCACGTGGGGAGGGATAAGCCGATACTCAACGTCTCAAATAACGAGGGTCTCTACCCGGGTAACGTGGGGCTCCTAGCAACTGATGGGGCGCTGAGGCAGGCTGGCTTTAGGACTCACAGGATAATTGGAGACCTGGAGGACCCGAGGGTGCAGGACGCCATCGTGAAGTGGGTTAGGGCAGCTGAGGCATACGCCTCGCTGAGGGGTCAGGTCTACGGGATGTACGGCGGACACTCGATGGGGATGGAGACGGGCTACTTCCACCTAGTCCCCATACAGAAGGCCCTCGGCATCACGGTGTACCAGATAGACCAGCTGTGGCTCGTCAAGGAGATGGAGAAGGTGAGTGAGGAGGAGGTGGAGAAGGGGTTCAAGTGGCTGAGCGAGATGCTCGGCGACAGGATAAAGTACGACGGGAAGATGTTGACGCCAGAGAAGCTGAAGACTCAGCTCCGCCTATACCTGGCAATGAAGAAGGTGAACGAGGAGTGGGGCTTCGACTTCTGCGGGATTAAGGGGCAGAGGGACTTGACGGAGCACGTCTGCATAACTGACGTGGCTGAGATGCTGATGAACGACCCCTACGACTGGAATGGCCCTAAGGAGCCCTTCGTCTGCTCCACCGAGGCCGACTCGCTGGGCGCCGTGACGATGCAGATACTCAAGTACATAGGCGGGGGCGTGCCGGTGCTGTTCGCCGATGTCAGGCTCTACGTCCCGGAGAAGGACCTGTGGCTATTCGTGAACTCCGGTAATCACCCGAGCTGGTACGCCTCCCTCAGCTACGACCCGCGCGAGAACTTCAAGAAGGTCACGCTACACCCAGCGATCGAGATGTACTTCCCCGCGGGTGGCGCGTCAGTGGAGTTCGACGCGGCGCCATGTGAGATGACGTTCGCGCGCCTCGGCCTCTACGATGATAAGCTCTACATGGTCATAGTGAGGGGCGAGTCGATAGACCTGCCCGAGGAGGAGAAGAGGGAGCTTAGGGAGCAGACCAACCCGACGTGGCCCCACATGTACGTCAAGCTGAAGGCCAGCTACGAGGAGTTCATCAACGTCTTCCCATGCAACCACATCCACGGCATACCGGGCGATCACGTGGAATCCCTAGTGTACTTCTGCCACATGGCCGGGATAGAGCCCGTGGTGCTGGGCGAGGATGCCAAGAGGTTCCACAAGCCGATCTGGGAGATAGTCCGTTAATCATCAGGCCTATCCACTCTCCCCTTTTCTCCTCCTGCACCTAGCTAGAGCGCCCTACTGCCCCCCTCCTGCAGCCCTTAAGACCTCCTTGATGAACTGCTCCCTGTCCCAGGCCCAGGCTCTTATCTCGACGCCGTTAACCATTACAGCGGGCCTCCCCCTCGATAGGAACTCTCCCGGCTCCTCCCAGTAGTTTATCAGCACGACTGGGTAGCTGGGGAGGACGCTCTCTATGAGCCGTTTTACGGACTCGGCGAACTCGAGGGAGAACTGACACTTGGGGGAGTAGAACACTAGAGCCCTCCCCTCATCCCCAGGGAGGGGCCTGGGGGCCCTGGGCTGGGGCCTGGGCGGCTCTCCCCTCAGAGTTAGCACGTAATAGTTCTCGACTCCAGAGTGTTTGAAGCCCATTCTCCTGTAGAATTCGGGAAGGGGCAGGTACTCGCCAGTGTTAAAGCCGCTCGCGACCACGGCCTTAAAACCCCTCTCCACAGCCTCGCCGATGACAGCCTCCAAGAGAGCCCTACCGATCCCCATGCGCTGGTGCTCGGGGAACGGGCAGTAGATACACCTGATGTAGAGGACCGTGTGCCCCAGGTGCCTTGTGTCTGGGTCCATGCTCGCGGGGTAGTAGAGCACTTGGCCCACCGGCTGGCCTCTAGCGTAGGCTATCTTGGCTACTGGCCCCCACCTATCCAGCATCTCCAGCACCCACGCCTTCTTCAGCTCTACGCCCCTCAGGTGGCTTGGAGTACTCCTGCCCCTGCTACACACCCATACTAGGTCATCTAGCCTAGAGGGCGACACATCCTCAAGCCTGAATACGGACATCTAGGCTCGCGTCATGCTGATGACCGCCCCCTTAAACCCAACGGCTAGCACTGCTACTCGAGAGCCTCGTAGATCACTCTGCCCTCGGCGTCCCTGGGGCGCGGGATCCCCAGCAGGTGAGCTAGGGTTGGGGCTAGGTCGATTAGCTTCACGGGGCGCCTCAGCCTCACACCCTTCCTCACTCCAGGGCCCTTCATTATGAGGGTAGACTTGACGGTGAACTCCCGGCTGCTCACGGTGGGTAGGTAGTAGAGGTGAGCGCAGAACGCTCTCTCAGCATCGTACACCTCGCCTCTAGCGAAGAGGTCGGGGGGCACCTCAGCCGTGTTGAGCTGGTCTAACCTCCCATCGAATATCTCGTAGGGCGGCCTTAGGAAGTACACCACGTCCCCATCCCTCTCTCCCCCCAGCCCCAGGGGCGCGGCATCCTCCCTCCTGAGCGCGAGCTCCACTACCCGCTGCCCAGTCTCGGGGTCCCTTATGCTGTAGAGAGCCTCGATCACCCTCTCCCTGACCTCCTCATACTCGCTGGGGCTTACTACGCCGTGAGGCTCCCTGCCCTTCAGGTTGACCCACACGTAGGGCGGCTCATAATAGGGGAATGCCAGCGTCCTCCTCCAGTCGACGACGTACTTGCCGAGGCTGGGCTCCCAGCGGTAGCTCAGCAGCCCCTCCCTCACCAGCGCGGCCGCCACATTCACCACCTTCCAGGCGGGGACTGCGCCGTGGTCTGAGACCACCACTACTATCGTGTCCTCCGACGCGCACTCGTCGACGAGCTCGCCCACCAGCCCATCTATTATCTGGTACGCCCGCCTGATAGCCTCCTGGGCCCGCTCCCGCTCCTCCTCGCTAGCGTCGGGCATGCCCTCGTAGGCCGCCGCGAAGCGGTGGTGTATCCCATCCAGTATGTGGTAGTGGAGGAAGCACACCTGCCACCCTATCCTCCGCTTCATGTAGGCTACTATCGCAGCCAGGCTCTTAGCCTCCCTGACGTACCTCTCCACGTACTCCGCCTCCCTCCCGAAGATTATGTAGGGCACCTCCTCCTCGGCTTCCAGGCTTATGAGGGAGTTCAGGATCAGCTCCTCCCCCAGCCCCTCAGGCCTAGTCCAGCCCCTGGGGTTCAGCACCTCGCTCCGGTACACCCTCACTCGGCTGCCGTCGGGCGCCACCTCCAACAGCTTCACCCTGAGGAGGCACTCCAGGGATCCGTAATCCGTGTCAAGGGTGATCCTCATCCACTCGCTCCAGGAGCCCTCCTCAACGCCGTAGAGCCTCCCCCCAGCCACCACGTAGAGAGAGTCATACCCCATCCCCCTGGAGTCCACTACGAAGGCCTTCAGAGCCGCGGGAGTCCTAATGTGGCCGCCCTCCACAGGCAGTGAGAACTCCAGGAGGGGCGAGCGGCTCATGAGGCCGCTAAGGGGCTTAGCCGCCCTACTAATGCGGAGCCTAGCATCACGCGCATCCTTCTCAAATGTCATGGAGGCTGGGGGCGCGATAGCCCGGGGCAGCGACTCAGGTACAGGCCAGGAGTAGAGGGCCACTGCACCCCTCCTGAGGGCTCCAGGCCACCCGGCTGGGTAGTTGAGTATGAAGCACGTAAGGCCCCTCCTATCCGCCACATCCCAGAAGTACTCGGCCATGCAGTACTTGGAGAGGTGGGCCCGCCCCCTATGCCTCAGCCCCAAGTCAAGGGGCTCCCCGGGCACGTGCATGTAGAAGCTCGTGGCGCCGTGAACCGCGGTGGTGGCTCCAGTGGCTATTGTAGTCCAGTTAGTGGGCGTGTCGCAGGGGGGGCAGGGAATAGCCTCGGCGAACATCCCCTCCTCGATCAGGGAGCCTATATTAGGCAGCAGGCCCTCCCTGTAAAACTCCTCAATTAGCGTTGGGACGGCGCCGTCAATGCCTATCAGGAGTAGCTCCCTGGGCATGCTCTCAGCTGAGAATGTCCCTGGGGGGTGAAAAGGTCTCCTGACAGCATGGGGCAGTAACATTAGACTGTAGCTTTTCGCATCGTAGTGTATCTTTCCATGCCTCTCAGCGCTATTAGATAGGCGGGGGCCCGCCCAGAAAAGCTTATGAGCTTATCCGCGAGGAGTAGGCGTGGTGGGCTCTGGGTTCCGAGAGCCGCAGCCCCCGCTGCGGTGAGGGGCCCAGAGCCGTGCCGTGATGAACCCATCCGTGGCTGACACGGGAAGATGCGCTTTGAAACATGACGCTACGGATGGGAGGAACGGCTCAGCCCCTCGTGTAGCATGCCTCCAGCTACTCGAGGAATACCCAGGGCCTTCTGGCTACTCGCCGGTAGCCGAGGGCCGTGTAAACCCTCTTAGCTGGCTCATTATCCTCAGCCACGTGGAGGAGGGCTTTAGCGCCCGACCCTACGGCGTCCCTGGTGATGGCCGTCGTCACCGCCTTGGCGTACCCTCTGCCCCTAAGCGCCGTGCGGGTATAGACCCCACCTATCACCCAGACCTCGGGCAGGCGGAGGTAAGCTGCCGCCACCGACACTAGCTCGTCCTCCCTGAACACGCCATACCACCTCCACTTCCCCAGCAATCGCCGCGCCTCCTCGAGGCTTAGCGGCTCTGCCCACTCCATGCTCAGCCTAGACAGGTGCTCTGCATGAGCTGGGGCGAGCCTCACTGCCTCCACCCCGGGGTAAGGCCTGAAGCTGTCCTCCCCGACCACCATGTCCAGGTACCACTTAACCTCGGCGCCCTCCCCGGCCCTAGCCAGTATGGACTCCACAAGCTGCTCAGAGTACACCTGTACCACAGCCCTGCTCTCGAGGGGCACGAGGCGTGCTAGCTGGGGGGAACTGCCCCACACGTGGATTCCCGGCCTGGAGCCTCCTCGCCACACGAGCACGTAACCCTTAATCTCCCCCTTCTCAAGCAGGAAGTAAGCCTCAGTAGCCTCCAACTCGTAAAGTAAGTCGTACATGAGGTAGCAGTGCCTGAGGGGGTCACGCGAGTAGAGCCTAGTTATGGCACTCCACAGCTCGTAATCGAGCTCCCCCAAGCCCTTAATCACGTCAGCTAGTCGAGTAGCTAGGCTAAATATGCTGAGGACGAGCCCCGAAACCGCTATTACGGGCTCACACAGTTATAGCCAGGGGTGGCGGGCCGACGTACATTGAACCTGGACTCAGGGGGGATCAGCTTGATCCACGTGCCCTCTCCCTGGGAATGGCGCGACAACTACCTGAGAACTGTTGAGTTTAGGGAGCCGGAGTGGGTTATAGGCAAGATATACATCTCAATGGACGCCTGGCACAAGTACAGGGAGGAGATGGAGGAGGTCGTCCTCAGGCACAGGCTCGTCTTCTCCTTCTACAGGAGGGGGATGGTAGACTTCGACGATTTCGGCCTGAGGAGGAGGGGGAACGCCTTCATCGACCCGTGGGGCTGCAAGTGGATGTTCCTGCAGAACGGCCTGCAGGGCCAGGTTGTCGAGCACCCCCTAGAGAATTGGGCTGCGTGGAGGAGTTATAGCCTGCCAGACCCTGATGAGGGGATACCACAGGAGGGCGCTCCAACCGTGTCCTGGGAGGCTGTGGAGGAGGCTGTTGAGAGGGCGCGCGAGGCTGGAGGGCTGGTGGAGGTGGGGATGGGGCACGGCTTCTTCTTCCAGCGCCTCTACTACTTGAGGGGTTTTAGGAACTTGATGCGGGACTTCATACTCAAGCCACCCGAGATATACGAGCTAGTAGAAGCCCTGACGAGGTTCTACGAGGAGCTTGCGCGCCGCGTAGCTAGGCTCAAGCCGGATATCGTCGTGTTCGGCGATGATCTGGGCATGCAGGATAGGATGCCGATAAGCCCCCGGACATTCCGTGAGTTCATCTATCCGGCGTACAGGAGGGTGTTCGGGCTCCTCAGGTCGAGGGGCATCCACGTCTACTTGCATACTGATGGCCACGTAGTGGAGGTGCTGGATCAACTGGTGGAGACGGGGGTCTCAGTACTCAACGTCCAGGATAGGGTTAACGGCGTTAACAACTTGAGGAGGCTGCTAAAGGGGAGGGTGTGCATAGACCTGGACGTGGATAGGCAGCGCCTCCTACCTCGGGGGAGTCCTCGGGAGATAAGGGAGTACATTAGGCGCGTGATACTTGAGCTGGGCTCGAGGAGGGGAGGGCTGATGTTCACAGCCGGGATCTACTCCGATACACCGCCGGAGAACGTGGATGCACTGGCATCAGCGCTGGAGGACTATGCGCGACTCCACAGGGAGCTCGACTAGTGCTGTGTGAAAGCTTTTACACGGGAGCTCTCAGCTTAGATTGTGGCGCCCAGGGTTGCGCTCATCTACTACTCCAGGACAGGGGTCACTAGGGCTCTAGCTGAGCGCCTAGCAGAGGCCTTGAAGGGCTCTGGCGCCAGTGTTGATGTTTACGAGGTGAGGGCTGTGAGGGAGTACAGCAAGCCACTCCACCTAAACCCCCGCCTAATAATCGACACAGTGTTCAGGGGGGGCGTGGACGTGGTGATTAACCCTCCGGGCCTGGACTGGGAGCGCTATGATATAGCGATCCTAGCGGCGCCAATATGGTTTGGAAGAGTTGCAGCTCCCATGATGGGCTTCCTAAAGAGGCACCGCTGCCCTGGGAAGCCAGTTGTGTGCCTCACGACGAGCATGGCTAAGGTGGAGTACTCCTGGAGGTTGGCCAGGGCAGCTGAGAGCGCTGGCTTTAGGGTGGTGTACCACGTTAACGTTGTGAGAGGTGTCCCTAGCGTGGAGGTGGTGGAGGAGGTGATGAGGGCCGTATCCTCTACTCGAGGATAGCGTGTGTAAATACACCCTTAATGATCCGCCAAGGGGGCAGGCTATAGGTAGCCCGGCATCCTCTCCCGCCTGCTAGGCTCCTGGGATACGGGTGGTGGCACGGGAGGCGGCAGCCCCAGCTCCCGTGAGAGCAGGGCTATGATTGGGAACACGTAGCCGTACACGGAGACCGCCAGCTGTGGTGCTGGGCGCCCAGTCCTCGCACTCTCCTCAAGCTCCCTCCTCTCACCGGGGTTAACTGGCGTCACGTACGCTGAGCCCTTGACATCCATCGAGGCTATGGGCGGCGTGCAGTCCACCTTCACCACGAAGCTCAGCCTGTACCCTTCCCCCGACTTCTCGAGCTTGCCTAGCATCAGGTTTATGTTTATGTTGAGCTGCCTCACGGCCTCATAGCTATACCTCTCAGCCCTTATGCTCTCAACGCGGAATGTTATGTTGGGCAAGCATGGACCCCGTGAAGAAGTAGAGTCTCACTTTATTAGGCTGCTGCAGCGCTCATGTCGCAGAGCTGTCCTCGCCCTCTATCAGGAGCTTTAACCGATCCAGCACCCAGCTGGGGGGCCTAGGCCTCTCCCCTCTAGCCAGGTCGCGGAGGAATGTATCCCTCACTGGCTCGTAGACATACTTGTAGAACAGCTGTGGGTCTCTGAGCACCTCCTCTGGGAACTGCCTCACGTAATCAAGAGCGACCCTCCAAGCCTCCTCAGGCCTCACCAGGGGCCGGAGCTTCCTCATCACCTGCCTCTCGAAGTCCAGCGGAGTCTGCTCCTCACCTCCGAACGCAAAGTACCCACGCCTCCCAACC
>QMRZ01000064.1 GCA_003649495.1 Thermoprotei archaeon
CCCTATACACCTTAGTCAGGTTCTCAACAACCACCGGTCTATAATGACCCCCGAGTATTTTCTCTAACCCAAAAATATAAAACACATTTCCAGGTCTTATGTTCATATTGCGTTCTATCTCGCCATTTACTCAACAATTACTTGCTTGAATATTTGGTATACATTATTTTATAATATGGAAATTACTAAATTTTCCTCAGCGACCAGAAACTCGATCACTGGTCACTCGGGGAGTTCATTCATCATCTATGCTCACCTACACTCAGCTACTTAAAAAGCTTCAGCAATCAGCGCCAAGGTAGCCATGCCATCAGCGCTGAAGTGAGCCATGAGTTGGGGGAGGCTGGCTCTCTAGATGTTCAGGCCCAGCTTTCTAGCGAGGTGCAGTAGGCCTAGCTCCTCTACGGCTTCTCTCCTTGGCACGCCGTTCTCGTCCCACTGCATGTACTCGTAGTACTCTTTGAGCATGGGCTCTAGCTCCACTACCTGGCCCTTTGCGCCTCCCCCGCTTAGGGGCTCAGAGGTGAATCTCCTGGGCAGTGTATCGTCCCTCCTAGAGATCCCGCATGCCACGTTGAACAATCTCTTCAGGGTGAAGATCCTCCTCCCAGCGGTTAACAGGTCGCGCAGGGTCTTCTTAATCCCCGTGGCGAATGTGTAGAGCCCGGCTACGTAGGTTGGCGGTATATCTATGAATTTGCAGAGGACCATTGACTCCACGACCTCGTGCCACACCTGCATCGTAGCGACGATGCGGCCCTTGCCCCTGACCTCAAACCTATCCACCCTCTCGTATATCCTGAGGTCGTAGACCCTCTGGCCCTGCTCGATCCTGAACGTGAGCCCTTGTAGGTGGCATGCTCCCCTGTTGCTAGTTGCGTACTGTAGGCCCATGCCCTTAAAAGCTCTGGGATCGTGCATCGGGATCTCGAGCCCCTTCACGTGCATCGCGTACTCTGAGCCCCTGCCGATGATCTCGGAGGCCCGCCTAACACCCTCGCTCAGTATCTCCCCGAGCCCCTCCCTCCTGCCCATCATGGTCAGCAGCTTTAAGACCGCCTCCTTATCGCCCCACCTTAGCTCCAGCCCACCTGTGTCCTCCCTGGTTAAGTGCCCCTTCTCGAAGGCCTCAATGGCCCACGCTATGGTGACTCCGGCCGATATCGTGTCCATGCCATACCTGTTACAGATCTCGTTAGCCTTGACAAGGTACTCGGGGTCGAATATCATGAGCAGCGAGCCGAGGGCCGCCACTGTCTCGTACTCGGGGGCCCTCATCCTCAGGCCATTCACCTCCACAACCTTCCAGCACTTAACTGGGCAGGCCCAGCAGCCGTGTGACGCGACTACCAGGCCCCTCTCCCTGAACTTCTGCCCCGTGATATCCCTGTAGCCCTCAAACTCCCCTAGTGTGAAGTTCTTCGCGGGCATGTCTCCATACTCGTAGAACTCCTCGACCTCGCCAGCCGTGCCGTAGGAGGCCAGTATCTGAGTAGTTGGGTAGGACATGATGAGCGGCAGGAGCCTCGAGAGGACACTGACTATCCTCCTAGGCTCCTTCACCGCCACCTTCCCAGAGCCCCTGACCGCTATTGCCTTGAGGTTCTTCGATCCCATCACGGCGCCCATGCCAGTCCTGCCAGCAACCCTGGGGCCGTAGGGCTGGACATCAGACACGATGCACGCTATCCTCGCGAGCCTCTCGCCGGCAGGCCCTATAGTCGCTATCCTCACGTTAGGATCGCCTAGCTCGCTCCTGATAGCCTCATATGCCTCGAATGTGTCTAGGCCCCACAGCCTCGAGGCATCCCTGATCTCCACCTCGCCGTCGTGCACGTAGAGGTAGACTGGGCTGCTAGCCCTGCCCTTCACCACTATGCCGTCGAAGCCCGCCTTCTTCAGCTCCACGCCCCAGAAGCCCCCCGCGTGTGCCTCGCCCCACGCCATCGTCAGGGGGGACTTAGCAGCTACAACGTACCTCCCAGAGCCGTAGACAGGCGTCCCAGTGAGGGGGCCCGTCATGAATACCAGCACGTTATCGGGGCTTAGCGGGTCTATCCTGGGATCCCCTATCTCCTCCACGAGGATCTTCGCAGCTAGGCCTATGCCGCCTATGAAGGCACTGGCATCTTCTAGGCTTAGCTCCCGCACATCCACCTCCTCCCTGGATAGGTCCACGTACGCGATTCTGCCCACGTACCCGTACCACTGGCCCACTGCCTTCACCTCCTGCTAGCTAATCCCGTAGAGCTTATAGTACAGCTCCACCTCCCTCTCGGGAATTATGGGCGGCTCCTTGCCCAGGGCCATGGCGACGAACTGCGCTATAGCCACCTCCTCGAGAGTCTCAGCTATGGCCTCAGCCTCGTACAGGTTCGCGCCCATGGCCACAATGCCGTGGTTCTGCAGCACTATGGCCCTCGCGCCTGCCATCGCCTTCTCCTTAACTAGGTTCGCCAGCTCCTCCGTCCCGGGGAAGGCGAAGGGCACTACCTCCACCTTCCTCAGGACCATCACCGCCTCTACAGTTATCGGCTTTAGCCCCACGCCCGCCAGCGTCAGGCCCAGGGTGAAGGGGTTGTGCGCATGCACTACAGCGTTCACATCGGGCCTCACCTTGTAGATTGCTGCGTGGAATGGCCACTCAATGGATGGCCTCAGGAAGCCTTCGAGGATATTGCCCTCCAGATCCAGCTTGACGAGGTCCTCCGCGGTGAGCTCGCCCTTGAATATGCCGCTAGGCGTTATCCAGAACTCCTCAGACCCGGGTATTCTAGCGCTGACATTCCCCCCCAGCGCCGAGATGAGACCCCTATTGAAGAGGTTCCTCATGACCTTACAGATGTCTTCTTTCAACTGATCCTCGCCAACTGCTAATTCTTCACCCATTAGCCTTCCACCCCCTCCTTTTATAACGGGTCCCTGCCGTGGATTTAATATGCGTTGTGTGGCTCTACGGGCTACCCGCTGGGGGCTAGGGGCAGTGCCACAACCCTATCATTACTGTGGAGCTCGTAACCCGCGTTGAACACCGCCCTGCCATTCACCAGTATCACGGCGCCTTCCCTAGCCTCACCTTTCTCGCCGATTATCATGTCCAGGTCTAGCAAGCCCTCACTCTGAGCAGCCCGCAGCACGTCGATTAGGTGAGGGGCCTCCGGCAGAGCGTACCTCTTCTCGACTGTGTGGGGCCTGCTCGTAAATGGGGGAATACCTTCAGAGCTACGTGTACCGCGCCTATTGCCCTTATCCAGCTCGGCTGCTCACGTAGGGTATCACGTATGGCCCCTCGGGTATGGCTGTGATCTTCTCGGGCGTCACGAGCCTCTGAGCTACCTCCAGCGCCTCCTCTAGAGTTGAGGAGGGGATCAGGTTCATCTCCTCCAGTACGCTGTGCTTAACCCCCTTCGTCACGACGATCACCTTATTCTTCAGCAGCACCTGCTCCAGCTTCTGGACCTCCCACTGATCCCTCAAGGGCTCATTCTCCCTTATGTACTCCAGGATCTTCGTGGGGTCCCTGCTCATGGATGCCAGGCTTCTAAAGCTCTCATGGCCCACTCCATCCCTGCACTCAGCTAGGAGTATCACGACCCCGCCCACCCTGGTGACTCTGGAGCCCGTCACCATGCCCTTCACGGCCTGGTACAGGTTCCTATCCAGCGGGTATCCACCATTCGTCACTACTGTGATATCGGACTCGTGGGGGACTGGCATCTTGACGTACCCCTCCAGCTTCTCCACTCCCAGCAGGTGGGACTCGTAGGGATCCCCTGAGACCACATCCACTATCCTCTTCTCTTTATCCAGGATGACGTGCACTATGTACCTGTAGCTCCTGACCATCTTGGAGGCCTCCACCATATCCTCGTGCACGGGGTTCCCATCCAGGTAGCCGTAATCCGCCCTCGGGTGGGCGAGCATCTTAAAGCCGTGGTTCTGGTACACGGTCTTCGTGCCCGAGACCCCGGGCAGGATTAGCTTCCTCCCCCCACTGTACCCGGCGAATAGGTGAGGCTCTATCAGCCCCACGCCTATCACGAGGTCGGACTTCACAACTCTTGTATTCACGTAGACCTCTGTCCCGAACGAGGTTTTGCCCAGCCGCGTCAACGACTCGTCGTCATCCGAGTCGTGCGAGTAGACACGATACTCGCTGGCTATGTCCCTCCCAACCAACTCCTCAATCTCGCTCATGCTGTGAGGCTCGTGGAGCCCCGTCGCCACCAGCACCTCAATCCTATCCCTCCTAACGCCCACGGCTGACTCAAGGTAGTTGAGCAGCACCCTGAGTATCACATCATTAGGCGTGGCCCTAGTCTTATCAGTGATTAGGATCGTCACTTCTTCACCGCCGCTTAGCAGGGATTGTAGCGTGGGGCCAGCCCACGGCTTTTCCACCGACTCGCTCACCAGCCTCTCTGCCAGCTCCCCGCTGACGCCCCTGGGGATTCTCGACTGGACAATGAAGGCTTTATCGGGGAGCTCCGCGAGAACGTATTCCCTGCCATAAGGAAACTTTACCTGCATACAAGCCCCAGCTATGGCAGTACCTTGTCCGGGTTTAAAATGTTGTTAGGGTCTAGAGCTCTCTTCAGGTCTGACATCACCTTAGCCCATGTCGGGCCTAGGAGCTCGCCCGCGTGGGCTCTCCGTATAGCGCCTATGCCGTGCTCGCCCGTTATCACGCCCCCCAGCGCTACTGCCGCGTCATAGATCCGGTCCCTAATCTCCTCCAGCTGGCTCCTGCTGAAGCCGGGGTACTTGAGCACGTGTACGTGAATGTTCCCATCTCCGATGTGCCCATACGCGGGGAGCCATATCCCGTACCTCCTCTCCAGCTCCTCAATCTCGTCCAGGAATTTGCTTATGCGCCCTATGGGGACTGTCGTGTCCAGGATGTCGAAGGTCTCCCCCTTGAGGGCTGGGTATATCGAGCTCCTTATCTTCAAGAGTCTGCTCTGCTCATCCGACCTCTGGGCGATTAGGGGCTCTAACCCACCCTCACCCTCGATGATCTTCGATATCATGTCCAGCTCGACGAACACGATATCTTCAGAGCATTCGGCCAGCATTATCATCAGGTAAGCCTCGCCCGCCGCCACTGGCCACGGAGCTCCCAGGTGCTTAGCAGCCTCCTCTATGGCCCTCCTATCGAAGTACTCCATCGCCAGCGGTATGACGCCGCTGAAGAGTATCCTCTTAGCAGCGCTGAACGCTCGAGCCCTGTTCTCGAATGGCACTATCAGCGTGGCGGTAGCCTCCCAGCGCGGGTAAAGCCTCAGGTAGGCCCTCGTGATCACGCCTAACGTACCCTCACTCCCTATGAAGAGGTGTGCCAGGTTGAAGCCCATATTGTTCTTGAGCGTCTTGGCACCCAGCAGCAGGATATCCCCTTGCGGCAAGACGACCTCCAGGCCTAGCACGTAGTTCCTCATGACTCCCGTCCTGACCGCCCTCGCCCCACCTGCGTTACACGCTATCAGCCCCCCCACCGTGGCTCCCTCATCCCCTGGGTGCGGGGGGAAGCTCAGCCCGTGCTTCTCAGCCTCCTCTATCAGCTTGCCGAGCGTTACGCCAGCCTCGGCCTCAGCCACCATGTTCTCTACATCGATGGTGAGCGCATCCATCCTCTCCAGTGAGAGGACTATCCCGGGCTTAGTGGGCACCGCCCCGCCGACTAGGCCTGTCCCGCCGCCCCTTGGGTAGACAGGCACCCTGTACTTGTTCGCGACTTTAAGCACCTCTGCCACCTCAATGGACGAGGAGGGCTTAACGACCACTATGTCCTCAGCAGCCTGGGGCCTCACGTACGGTGCCGTCTCATCGTACATGTACCTGAGGACGGCCTCCCTCCCCGTCACCACCCAGTCCTCTCCCACGATGCCCTTAAGCTCGCGAATGAGCTCGCCCAGCTCCACACCTAACCGCCTCTCAATTCCTCGACTCGTACGATTTAAAGGCTTTCAGCCTATTCACTAACTTCTGCGCTATTTCGTACATGTCGCCCACCACGAAGATATCGCTGTGCCTAGCCATGGGCGCCGACGGATCTATATTCACAGATATCACGAACTCGGAATCCCTCATGCCCGCGATGTGCTGCGGCGCGCCGGAAATGCCGAAGGCGAGGTAGACCCTCGGCCTCACGATGTTCCCGCTAAAGCCCACCTGCCTCTCCTTCTCAAACCATCCGCTGTCAACTAGCGGCTTGCTCACAGCTACCTCCCCGCCCAGGATCTTAGCTAACTCTTCAAATAGCGCTACATCCTCCCTCCTCCTAAGCCCCCTCCCAACAGCTACTATCACGCTGGCCTCGGAAAGCCTGACGCTCCTCTCCCTGGAGAGCCCCACCACCTCTAAACCCTCAGGGGGGGTAAGGGGCTCATCCGCTAGAATTACCTCGCCGCTCCTGCTGTAGTCAGGCTTAGGCGGCGAGAAGACTCCAGGCCTTATCGTGGCCATTACAGGCGATGAGGACGTCTTTATGTGCGCGATGATGTTGCCGGTGAAGGCGGGCCTCACCTGGACTATCTCTCCCGACTCATCCACGTAAACGTCTAGGCAGTCGGCCGTCAGCCCTACTCCGAGCCTTGCTGCTACGCGTGGAGCCAAGCTCCTCCCCCAAGGGGTCGCGCTCACTAGCACTAGCGCGGGGCGCGTCCTCCGGATAGCTGATGTCAACGCCTCGGCGTGTAACAGGTAGTTAGGCAGTAGCTCCCTCTCCACCCTGTAGACTATCGCCACATCCGACCCGCGAGCAATGACCTCCCTCGCCTCCCTGAATGGATCATCCCCCGCCGAGAGGAGCACGGAGTACACTCTACCACTAAAGGCGTCTGCCACCTCCCTCGCCTTAGTTAAGAGCTCGAAGGATGAGGTATTCAGCCTACCATTGATGTTCTCCACGTAGACAAGCACATGGCGACGCTCCAAGACACCTCACCTCAATAACTTCCTACTCCTCAATACCTTGATTATCTCCTCCACCGCGGCCTCAGGGTCCTTATACACCACAGGCCTCCTCCCCTCCTCGAGAGCGTAGAACGCCTTGACGACCCTGGTCGGCGAGCCCGTCAAGCCTATCCTCCTGAAGTCTATCCCTGGCACGTCATCGGCACTCCACACCTCTATCCTGGCTCTCCTAGACCTCAGCACATCGCTCAGCTTAGGGATGCGTGGCTCTAAGCTCTCCCCCCTGAACGTCAGTGGACGTGAGACGCTGAGGAGCGCGGGGAATCTCAGGCGTACCAGGTAGTAGCCATCCCCGAAGTCGGACTCCACGGTGATGCTGTCCTCATCAACGTCAACTACCCTGTGCACGAATGACGCATGAGGTATGTTGAGGTGCTCCGCCACCTCGGGGCCCACCTGGCCTGTATCGCCATCCACCGACTTCTCGCCGCTCAAGACTAGCCTGAAGCCGCCCAGCTTCCTAATAGCCATCGCTAGGGTGTAGGATGTTGCCAGCGTGTCAGCTCCAGCAAACCGCTTATCACTCAGCAGTATCGCCCTGTCCGCACCCCTGGCTATGGCGTCCCTCAAGGCCTTCTCGGCGTGTGGGGGCGCCATGGACACCGCTATCACTCGACCTCCCAGGATCTCCCTCAGCCTAGTGGCTAGCTCTAGGGCGTAGAGGTCGAAGGGGTTTATCTCCAGTTCCGCAGAGCTCCTATCAATGCGCCCCCTCTCGACATCGAACCTCACCTTGTTTATATCAGGCGTGGGCTTCACGAGAACTATGATATTCCCTTCACTCGCCCCCGGCTCCAGCGCCACGTGCTCCCTTGACTCAGAGCTCTTTTAAGTTTGTAACCCGAGAAGGCTGACAGGAGATGCCCACTGATGCCTCAACGAGTTAACTGAGGGGAGCTGACGACTCACGTTGCTCATCTCCAGCACTGGGCTTAGAGCCCTTGCCGCTGGGGAGAGATGGACAGCTTATAAGCAGTGTTGAGAGGAGGGCATGTGGCCAGCGTTAAGCTAGCTGTATACGTCACCGCCCACACTGTGAGGAAGATAGCTAGGGGGGAGCTGGACCTTGCCGCCGCCAGGCGTTTACTCGACAAGCTGGGGATCGAGAAGGTTTACATCGAGAATTACCGGTTCGGCCTTCTGGTGGGGCGGGATGAGCTTGAAGCAGCTGTCAGCGCGTTCAGGGGCTATGAGGTAGCTGGCGGCTCGTGTATAGGCACGTGGGGAGAGG
>QMRZ01000065.1 GCA_003649495.1 Thermoprotei archaeon
ATCGATGCAGGCGTTAACCTCGCCCTCCGCCTGGCCCCGAGTCTTCCCCGAGTTCACCACCAGCGAGTGCACCAGGGCCTCCCTGTGCTCCTCCATGAGGCTGGCCAGCCTCTCCAGGATCTCCAGCCTTCTCCAGCCCGGCGTGTCCCTCACCCTCCACCTACCCACCCTGTACACCCTGTCCAGGGCCGCGTCATCCTGGCTCCACTCGAGCTTAGGGACCTCGGCTATCACGCTACAGTCAATCGGGCTCCTAACCTCTATGTACTCCCTCCCCCCGACCCACTCGCCAGCTGTGAACGTCTTGAACCTGTACACCCCCTCACGCTCCTCGAGGATTCCCGCGAATAGGGGATCCTCAATGCTCAGGAGAGCCACGTGAGAAAAGGCGAGGGACCTGATATAAGGGGAGCGGCGGCGCCTGCAGCGGCCAGCCTCCTCGATAACCCTCCCCGCCAAGAGGAGCTTCTCACGGAACGCGGTTAGGAGGTGGGGTTGCGCGCCCTACAGGCCGATATGCTCGCACAGGGCCTTTACCGGGGTCACCTCAGCTATCGCCCTAGCAATGCCAGGAGGAAAGTAATATATTCTGACTTTATACGGTATTATCAGGCATGAGTGCGGACTACCTGGAAGTCGAGCTGAGGATCGGGAAGAAGTACGCGCTTTATATACCTGTGAGAGTTGCCAGAGCCCTAGGCTTGAGGGAGGGCGATAGAGTGATCCTGAGGGCCGCGAGGGGGAGGATTGAGATAAGGCCCCTTAGGGATCCCGTCGACCTCGCCCTGCACGGGGGGAAGTTCGCCTCAGTCGAGGCAGAGGAGGTAGAGGCGGTGAGCCTTGAGGAGCAGGGGAGGGCGATTAAGAGTCCTACTTGACACCTCCTTCCTGCTCCCAACCCTGGGCATCGCCCTCGGCAGGCGCGACTCCCTCGTCAGGGAGTGCCTGCTCAAGCTCTCACAGGTGGGCGCCGAGATCTACTTCTCCAGGTACAGCCTGCTCGAGGCAACGTGGCTGGCCGCCAGGCTCGCCCGGAGGGGGGCCTTCGACCCCGACGCCTATGCAATGGGCCTGGAGAGCATAACCAGGAGCGGTAGGTACCGCCAGGTGAGCGAGCGCACGGAGGCGTACTTGCTGGCGATAAGGCTCTACGAGCTCGGCCACAGGGACATGATCGATAACCTCCTCTACGCCTCGTCAAGGCAGCTGGGGCTGAGGCTCTTAACACTCGATGAGGAGCTGAGGGCATTCATCCAGAGTAGGGGGCTCGAGGATACCCTGATGTTCCCAGAGGAGCTCCTGAAGCTCTAGGCCCGCGGCACCGTGGCTATTGCTGTGCGCCTGGCTTCTTGAACACTATCTTCAGGGTATACGCGTGTTGGCACGGCCTCTCCCCCGGCAGCTTAACCCTCAGCCCCGTCTCATCCAGGCTCCACTCGAGCTTCTCCCTGGAGCCGAGGAGCTCGACGAACTCCACCTCCGCGTTGAGGAGGCCCAGGCCCGTGCCCAGAGACCTTATCTCCAGGACGCCGTCCTCCGGCCAGCCCATGAACGTGGCGTAGAGCACGTCGCCGTAGGGGTAGACGCGCCGCACGGTGAACCGCACGTCCCTGTGCGTGTACTGCGGCCTCTTCACATCTGTGAACTGGCCCGTGGGGACCCTCGTGGGCCCCTCCCCGTAGACCCTCCAGGGCCTCGCGCCGTAGATCGCCTCGCCGTTAATGCTCAGCCAGCCGCCCACGTCGCTCAGGATCCTCCTCTGCTCCTCGGGAATCGTGCCGTCGGGCCTCGGGGCTATGTTCAGCAGGTAACACCCGTTCTTGCTGACCACATCCACCATGTCGTGTATTATCCAGCTGACGGGCTTGTAGTCGTGATCCCTTATGTAGCCCCACGACTTCTTGCAGACGGAGGTGTCCACCTGCCAGGGCCGCGGCTCTATGTCGGCGGCCGTGCCCCTCTCCCGCGTTAACACCGCCGCGCCCTCCGGGAAGGCCCTGATCTTGTAGTTGATCACGACGCCCACATCCCACTGCTCGGCCCTATTATAGTAGTATGCGGCGAAGAACCTGAGGTATGGCTCGAACGCGGGGTTGTTTATCCACCAGTCGAAGTAGAATAGCTGGGGCCTGTACTTATCCACGAGCTCGAGGGCCCTCAGCAGCCAGTCCACCAGGAACTCCCTATCGGGGGGCACGTTCTCCTCGCTGGGAGGGGCGAAGGGGTCGAGGGACGCCGGCTTCGCAGGCCCGTAGAGGTCGAGGAACCTGGGGTCCCTAACGTCGGAGTCGAAGCGCGTGCCGGGCTCGAAGAACCACCAGTGCTCAGCCCTGTGGTAGGACACGCCGAATACCAGGCCCTGATCCCTCACCGCCTCAGCCAGCTCCCTGACCACATCCCTCCTGGGCCCCATCCTCGCGGCGCTCCACCTAGTGTAGCTGCAGTCCCAGAGAGCGAAGCCATCGTGGTGCTCCGCGACTAGCACCACGTACCTAGCGCCAGCCCTCCTGAACAGCCTAGCCCACTCATCCGGGTCCCACTCCTCGGCCGTGAACATGGGTATGAAGTCCTTATACCCGAACTCCCTGTGCGGGCCGTAGGTCTTCAGGTGGTACTCGTAGGCTGGGTGGCCCTCAATGTACATGTTCCTCGGGTACCACTCGTTGCCGAACGCCGGCACCGAATAGGCACCCCAGTGGATGAATATCCCGAACTTCGCGTCCCGGTACCACTGGGGCACCTCATACCTCTTGAGCGAGTCCCACGTGGGCTCGAAGGGCCCCCTCGGCAGCCTAACTGGGATCTCCTCCAGGGGGTCCACGGAGTTCAGGCGCGGCACACGCTATTAAGGGAGTCGCCGCTCTGCTTAAAGCCCCTTGAAGGCCGTTATCACCGAGCCCATGGGCTGTAGGCTGAAGGAGCAGGGCTTTGAGCCCGGCAGCTGCCTCGTGGAGGTCGGCGGCAGGCTGGAGCCCGCGTGTAGGGCTACGTATATGGTCAAGGGGGGCGTGCCCTACAGGCTGATATACTCGTACGCGCACAAGGCCCCCGAGTGTTACCTATCGATATACCAGTCAGGCTGCAACTTCTCCTGCAGGAAGTGCCACTCCTGGCGCTTCACGAAGCACGCGGTGGGGGAGTGGATGTCGCCGATGGACGTAGCGGCGGTGGCCGCCCTATACGCAGAGCTGCACGGCGAGAAGCTGTACAGGGAGCCGAGGGAGAGGGCCACCAGCTGGCACGCCACGAGCCTCTGCAGGGCCTGTGGCTCCTGCCTCGTGACGGGCGCTAGGAGCCCCCTCTGCCCCGGCGCGCTACCGCCCGACATGATAGTGGCGCTGGACGACGGCTCCTTCGGGCCAGCCAGGAACATAGTGTCATTCACGGGCGGCGACCTAGCGTGCTGCGTGGAGTTCTACGTGGAGGCCACGAGGCTCATCAAGGAGCGCGCCCCCAGCCTCTGGGTCATGTTCGAGACAAACGGGTACGGCCTAACTCCCCAGCACCTAGACGCGCTGAGGGATGCAGGCCTCGACAGCATTTGGCTCGACATAAAGGCGCTCGACGAGGAGGTACACAGGTATCTGACGGGCTGCAGCAATAAGTGGATACTCCAGCTCCCCGGCGAGATCCTGGAGAGGGGCTTCGTCCTCGAGGTCTCCACCGTCTACATCCCCGGCCTAGTCGAGGAAGACCAGGTGAGGGGCATAGCCGAGCTCCTAGCCCAGGTGGACAGGGACATACCCTACACGATAATAGCCTTCATCCCCGAGCACCAGCTCCGCCACCTCAGGCCCCCCACCCTAGAGGAGATGCTAAAGGCGTACTACGCCGCCAGGGACGCTGGCCTAAGGAGAGTCAAGCTAGGCAACCCAGGCCTCTTCGCCAGGACCATGGAGGAGCTCGAGGAGCTAGCCAAGCTCGGCGCCATATAGCGGCACTCACGCGAGCGGCAAGCGCAGAAAGCTCAACGAGGCGCCTGCTAGCTCCCCTCCCCGTAAGTGGCTCAGGCTTATAAGGGCGGGCAACTAGCTGGACAGTGTCGATCCTGAAGAAGGTGATTGAGCTAGCGAAGCAGAAGGGATTCGACGAGAGCGAGCCCCCTCACAGCCATTAAGCCCGACCCAGACGCCGAGTACGCCGTGTGAGTCGAGCTAGCCAGGAAGTACCTCGAGGAGGGCGTTAACCTAGCCGAGAAAGACCCCATCCAGGCCTCCGAGAAGCTCTACAAGGCCGCTGAGGAAGCAGTCAGGGCCCTCGCCTACAAGATGAGGCTAACCGAGGTAACGGGGGAGGTCGAGAGGAGGGATAGGTGGAGGATAGACGACCTATTCGAGGCGATCTCGAGGCTGTCGAGGATGCACGGCGAGGATGTGGGGAGGTGGTGGGCCACAGCCTGGGAACTACACGTCTGGGGCTTCCACGAGGCAAAGCCGCGAGGAGCTACGTGGCAGAGAGGATCAAG
Source organism: Thermoprotei archaeon (assembly GCA_003649495.1). Taxonomy (GTDB): domain Archaea; phylum Thermoproteota; class Thermoprotei; order Thermofilales; family Thermofilaceae; genus B17-G15. Next base: position 4,466 of record QMRZ01000065.1, read on the forward strand.
GACGTGGAGAACCCAGTGAAGCTAGCCGAACCCACGTAAGCAGTGCGGGCGTCTACACCGAGCTGTGGCTCCAGCACAGCTGTGACGAGCCCCGCAAACTACATAAACACCCCCTGTAAAGCAAGTATGGGCCGGTAGCTCAGCATGGGAGAGCGCCCGCTTGGCATGCGGGAGGACCCGGGTTCAAGTCCCGGCCGGTCCACCATTCTCCACCCGTGGCCGAGGTCTAGGGCAAGTCATGGAGAGCTTCTGCGCAACCCGCTAGTGCGGGCACTTTCCAAGAGCTTGGCGGCATCCGGCTCGCACGAGGCCCAGAGCTTTCATGCCTGTGGTTGCTTGAGATGGGCAGAGCTGACGGCTCGGGCCCCGGGGCTAGCCTCCCATCAATGGCCTCAGCACGATGGCTATTAGCGTGCCTATTATCGCCATCAACGTCGCCCACGAGATCCTGGTGACAGCGTCTATCCGCTTATCCAGCGCATCTATCCTCTTATCCAGTGAATCTATCCTCTTATCGAGTGAATCGATCCTTTTATCCAGCGCCTCAATCCTCTTATCCAGCGCGTCTATCCTCTTGTCTAGGTCTCCAATCCTATTGGTGAGTTCGCTGTACGCTCCCTCGAGCTTCGCGATCCTCTCGCCCAGCCCCCCTAGCTTATCGCTGAGAGCCGCCATGTAGTCCCTCAGCCTCTCAACATCCTGCTTGGTAGCCACGTCCCTGAGCACGGCGTTTATCACCGCTAGCCTGACATCCGGCTCGGAGACGAGGAGCTCAGCGAGCATCTTCCTAGCCCTAACATCCCTCCTAAACAGCTCCACGATATCCTCAGCAGTAATGCCCATCACAGTAACTCGCCTGGAAACCTATATTAAGAGTTCGAGCGCGGCACGCGAGAGTCGATAGGACTCAACTCAATCTACTCTGGCTTGCCGTGGAAAACTGAGCCTATAGCACGAGTCCCTCGCGGTAGATCTTCATGTACCCGCTCCTGTACACGGCTAGGCCCGCCGCTAGCGATGTCAGTGACGCGGCCACGTAGATCAGGAACTCCGTGCTCATCACGCCCAGCCCCTCGAAGAGAGCCTTCCGCCACACTAGGTAGGCCCAGGAGAGGGGGTATAGCCAGACGGCACTCCTCAGCACCTCGGGGAGGATGGTCAGTGGGAAGTACTGCCCCGAGAAGACGTACTCGATGAACTTCAGGGCTAGGCTCACGGGCTCACCCCTCTTGACGTGGTATACCAGTCCATTCTCCAGGAGGTTGAGGCCCACGTTCATGGAGACCCAGAATGGGATGAAGAGGGCCACTGCCAGGGGGTCTGCCCTTAGGCCCGAGGTGGCTAGGAGGGCGTACGCGTAGATTAGGACTGGGAGTAGGTTGTACTTGAGGTATATGGAGAGCCAGTCCTCGAGGAGGAAGAGCCAGGGCGGGGATGGCCTGGAGTACACGTAGTAGAAGACGCGGAGGTGTAGTGGGAAGTTGTACCTGAATGGGTTGGCCATCTGAGCCAGCAGGAGCCCGCTCAATATGAACGCCAGTGGGCTCTCAACGCCGTAGTCGGCGATACCCCTCTGGTACACTATCGAGTATCCGAGGAAGTAGTAGGTCAGGAATGAGCCGAGCACGCCCAGCACAGTCATCAGTATCATGGACTTGTAGGCCGCGATGTCGTAGAGCGAGCCGAGGATCGCGTAGTGCCAGAGGGCTCTCAGCGTCAGGCGTATCTCCTCCATCACGCCGCCCCACCCGCGACCAGTGCCCTGAAGACGTCGCTGAGGGAGGGCTTCTCGTAGGACAGGTACCTCACCTCGCAGCCCAGCTTCGCCGCCAAGTCTATCAGCTCGGCTGGCGCCACGCCATCCTTCGCCGCCTCAATTACTATGAGCCTGCCCCCCTCCCTAGCCTCAGCGTGGAACACCGCGGGCAGGTCGCGCAGCTTCTCCACCAGCCTACCCCCATCACCCCTCCTCAGGGCTACGACTATCCTCTCCCTCTTCACCACAAGCTCCCTGAGCTCGTGGGGGGTGGCGATAGCCACCACCCTCCCCCTATTCAGGAAGAGTATGCGATCGCAGAGGTACTCAGCCTCCTCCATGTTCTGGGTAGTGAGGAGTATTGTCCTGCCCTCCTCCCTAGCCACCTTCTTCAACACCCTCCACACCTCCATGCATGATGCCGGGTCCATGTGGACGGTGGGCTCATCAAGCACCAGTATCGGCATGTCGTAGAGGAGTAGCTCCGCCAGCTTGAGCCTAGCCTTCATCCCAGCTGAGAATCGGGAGGGCCACTCATCCCTCCACTCCCAGAGGCCAACCATCTTCAAAGCCTCCTCAGCCCTCCTCCTCAAGTCCCCGCGCGCCCAGTGGATTGAGCCCACCATGATCAAGTACTTCAGCGCGGGGACGCGGAGGAATGACTGCACAAGCCTCATGTAGCCGCTCAAGTACAGGGCTACGTACTTCTCGCATACTTTTCGCTTTAGCTTCCTGACGTCCTCGCCCATCACGTAGGCGGTGCCCCTCGTCGGCTCTAGGAGGCCAGCTATTATGAGTGAGAGAGTAGTCTTACCAGCCCCATTAGGCCCAAGAACACCAAAAACCTCACCCCCACGCACACTAAAGCTCACATCATTAAGAGCAACGACCTCACCACTCCTGCCCCGGTAAACCTTAGTCAACCCCTCGACAACTACTGGATCGCTTCTCCTCACATCGTGGTGGAATAGATGTTATAGAAGTTATTTAAGCGTTGTAGAGCTGCCTAACTGTTCATGCATGTAGCGAGTTTTAGCATCATGCGAGAGTAAACGCTTATGGCATGTGGCAGCCGTATATACTGATGCTCGCCGTCGAGGCTGAGGGCCTCGTCAAATTCTTCGGGCAGGTCGCGGCGCTGAGGGGCTTGAGCATGAAGGCTCCAGGGGGCGTATCTGGGCTCATAGGGCCTAACGGTGCTGGGAAGACTACAACTATCCACATACTGGCGGGCCTTGTGAGGCCCACGAGGGGCTCTGCTAGAGTCCTCGGATTCGACGCCGTGCGGGAGAGCACTGAGGTTAGGAGGAGGGCGAGGTTCGTGCTTGAGGATCAGGAGCTGCCTCGTCACATGGAGGTTAGGCGCTTCCTGGAGCACGCAGCCCGCCTCTGTGGAGGCGAGCCTCGTGATGCGCGAGATGCCTTAAAGGCTGTAGGGCTCTGGGAATACTTCCAGAGGGTCATCGGGAGCCTCTCGGCTGGGATGCTGTAGAGGCTGCGCATTGCGCAGGCTCTCCTCGGCGACCCCGAGCTGGTCGTGCTCGACGAGCCTACCGCAAATCTCGACCCCCTGGGCCGCGCTGAAGTGCTGGAACTCATTGCAAGGCTGCGCAGGGAGAGGGGGATTAGCTTTCTCATTTCATCTCACGTGCTGCCGGAGCTTGAGCGCGTAGTGGACTGGGTGACTATCATATGCAGAGGAAGAGCTGTAGCGGAAGGGAGGCTTAGCGACTTAATGCAGCTTGGCCGGAGCGGCCGCTTCCGCCTAATCTCCTCTGATGATGAGCGGTTAGCCCTCCTCCTCCGCGAGCAGGGGCTCGATGCGTACGTTGCTGGTGGCTGTGTAGTAGTGTCAGCGCGGGACTGCTGGAGCCTCTACAAAGTCCTCGCCGCCATCAATGCCCACGATATTCGCGTCTACAGGGTGGAGGAGGAGGGCACTAGCCTGGATGAAGTGTTTAGGAGGGTGGTGGG
>QMRZ01000066.1 GCA_003649495.1 Thermoprotei archaeon
GGCCTACCACGACTACCCTGCTCCCCTCGGGAGCCTCAGCTAGCGTGAACATCTGCTCCACACCTCCTAACGAATATTAGCCTAGCCACGTCCAAGGGCATCATCACCACCCGCGAGCCTAGCTGTAGCTGGAGGGCGTGCTCCGTGGCCGCCACCACCCTAACCCTGTCGCCGACGTCCAGCCTCCATCTGCGCGCATATTCCAGCGCTTTCCCCAGCTCGCATATCCTCTCAACGATGTAATCGCCCTCCCTCACAAAACTGAGGGGAGTTGCCCGCGTCTCCACGCCCCTATCCGGTATCGGGTTTCCGTGAGGGCAGCGGTCCGGCTTAGCTAGGTGCCTATCTAGCAGCTCGGCGAACTCGTCTACATGCTCGAGCCTATGCGCCAGCTCGTGGACCTCGCCAACATCTACTCCCAGCACTTCGACGAGGAACTTCTCGATCACGCGGTGATTGCGTATGACCCGCAGCGCCACTTCCAGCCCCTTACGCGTCAGCAGGTACGTAGCGCCGCGCTTAACCACGTAGCCCTCATCCTCTAGCCTCGAGAGGGTCTTAGCAGCTGTGGGAGGTGTAACTCCGAGCTCGCGGGCTACGTCGCTCAGCCTCGCCTCTAGGCCAGCCTCTATGAAACGGTATATGGCGGACACGTAGTCCTCGCGCCTCACCCCACAGCCCTCCTAAGGAAGGCTTGCTCCTTAAAGAATCTTTCGACAAGTCTAACTATCACGTGATATACTCAGCGCGCGTACACGAAAGCCTGAAGAGGGGAGTCCCCGGGCAGGTAGACGAATACCCCATAGCCACGCTCCTCTAAGGCCTCAGCAATTTCTGAGGGTCTTACAACATCTGTGTGCACCTCAATCACCACCCTGTCGACTAACCCTGGCCTGATCCCGGGCGATCCCCTCACGAGATGTAATTCAGCACCCTCAACATCTATCTTCAGGAGGTCTACACCCCCTGTCATCTTTATCAGGCTGTCAAGCGGCAGGCACCTAACCCTCACCACCCTGGAGGCCCCTCCCATCGCCTCGGCGTACTTCCTGCTTAACGTCGCGTTAACAGCGCTTCCCGGGACATACATCAGTGCCTCGCCCCAACTCACCCAGGCACAGCCAGCGACTAGCGTTACGTTACGCAGGGAATTGACGGTCACATTCAGCGTGAGGTACTTCAGGTTATCATCTAAAGGCTCCACCGATACTACAGTCCCTCGCGCTCCCACAAGTCTTGCAGCCCTCAGGGTGTATAGCCCTATGAATGCTCCGACATCTAGTACCGTCCATCCCTCCCTAGGCCTGAACTCTTCGAGCTGCTCATAGTCGAGGCGATAAAATATGTGGAGGGCGTTACGCCACGTCTCCAGCATCAGATGGGGTGGGCAGTACGCCCGCAGCTGCATAGGGAGCTTCAGTGGGAGGGGGAAGCTCGCTGGTGTGGCGCATGATGCCGCGAGTGCTAGGAGGTTAGAGAGGATCTCGCGCCCCCCCTCTCTCCACTCTATGGATTCCCTGAGGAGATCCATGGCCTCCATGAGGATTCTGAAGCGATGGTGGCTCATGGCCCAGCTTAACGTGGTGCGATGGCCTTAATGCTTCATCCCGGGTGCACCTCTGACCTGAGGGTCCTTTCAATAAATATTTTCCTATGAATTTCTTCAAAAAATAAAGTTTTTAAAGGAGTTGGAGAGTCCTTGCTCAAGGATCATGAGCATAGGGGCAGTGGCTAGGAGGGGTAAGGATGCGGCTATCGTAGCGCTAGCCGTGCTACTAGCCGCTTCCTGGGCATACTTCCTCACGCGTCCGACAGCTCAGGCGCCTGAACTCCTCACGGATCCAGATGTACTCATCATAGGCATGGACATATCCGATGCTGTCTCATTGGATCCCGCTAGAGCATATGAGCTTACCTCGTGCTTAGTCGTAAATCAGCTCTACGATAAGTTGGTCGACTTCGAACCTCCTGACTACTCGGAGCCTGTACCTGAGGTGGCTGAGTCCTGGGAAGTGCTTGACGATGGGGTAACGTGGATATTCCACATAAGAAAGGGGATAATGTTTACTGACGGGACGCCCCTGACAGCCGAGGCGGTGGCCTTCTCACTCAAGCGCGTGCTCAAGCTACAGCAAGCCCCCTCGTGGGTCCTAACGCAGTTCGGGATCACTGAGGATTCAATAGAGGTAGTCGACAACTACACGGTTAAGATAAGGCTGGGCCGCAAGGTCGCACCACGCATATTCCTCTCATGTCTCGCGTTCACTGTAGGAGCTATCGTGAACCCAAATGAGGTTAAGGCTCACGAGAAGGAGGGCGACTTAGCGAGCGAGTGGATGACGGATCACTCCGCGGGCTCAGGTCCCTTCATCCTGGAGAAGTGGGAGAGAGAGTCTGAGATAGTCCTGGTGGCTAACGAGAACTATTGGAAGGGCAAGCCCAGGCTTAAGAAGATCATCATAAGGCACGTTCCGGAGCCCACTGATCAGCTACTCTTACTCGAGAAGGGCGACATAGACATTGCATGGTCCCTGACCCCCGACCAGATAGAGGAGGTTCGTGACAAGGTGGGGATTAAGGTGGTCTCAGTCCCAGCCTATGAGAAGGTGTACCTGGGGATGAACGTCGGCTTCAAGCCCTTCAGCGACGAGAGAGTCAGGGAGGCTATAAGGTGGGCGATAGACTACGATGCTATTCTAAGATTGCTCAAGGGTGGGGCCATGAAGCTGCAGACCTTCATCGAGAAGGGCATACCGGGCTACAACCCTGATGCCCCCTACTACAGGGATGTTGAGAAGGCTAGGAAGCTACTCGCTGAAGCTGGGTACCCGGAGGGCTTCGAGGTAGAGCTAATGGCGCCGCCCACCTTCCCCTACAGGGATATAGCCGCGATAGTTAAGCAGAACCTGGAGGAGGTGGGCATAAGGGTAAGGATAAGGCTCGTCACGGCTGCCGAGATGTACGAGAAGTACAGGAAGCAGGGCCATCAGCTCATCCTAGCGAGATGGGGTGCCGACTACCCAGACCCCGACGCGCTAGCGAAGCCTTTCGCCGATTACAGGGTTAAGCAGCTAGCGTGGCGCAACATGTGGTATGACGACTATGCAGCCGACCTCGTGGAGAAAGCTGCCGTTGAGATGGATTGGAGCAAGAGGTTGAAGATGTACCACGAGTTAACTGAGTATGTGCTACACAAGGGTCCCTACGTGATACTCTACCAGGTTGTGCGTCAAGTGGCTTTAAGGACTTGGGTGGAGAACTTCTACCCCGATCCATCGTTCTTCCTGCTAGACCTCTCCAGGGTATACAAGGAGAGGGTGTACGGCTACGGCGGTGCTTAACATTAATCAAAGTTCGTGTTTACCATAATATTTTTCACAGTATTGGCCATCTTAGATAAAAATTTATAAACGTGTAGAGCCCTGCTGAGGGGGTGGTGACGTGGACTTAAGGGCTTACGTGTTACGGCGCCTCGCTCTCACGACGCTGGTGCTGTTTGGCGTGCTAGTAGTGACTTTCCTCCTCTCACACGTAATACCCGCTGACCCCATAGGAGCCATACTCGGCCCTCAAGCCCCCCCTGAGCTTGTCGAGAAGCTGAGGCGTGAGTGGGGGCTGGATAAGCCCCTTCATGAGCAATTCATCGACTACGTGTGTAGAGCGGTCCGGGGAGATCTTGGCCGCTCGATTCGGACTAACAGGCCCGTGCTACAGGATCTCCTCGAGTTCTTCCCGGCAACGCTGGAGCTAGCTACGGCGTCCCTCATGCTCGGCGTCCTGGTGGGCGTCCCTTTAGGCACGATCTCTGCCCTGAGGAGGGGGAGCTGGATTGACCACGCAGCGAGGGTGTTCGTGACGCTTGGCGTCTCAACCCCAGTCTTCTGGCTGGGCCTCATAATGCTGATGATCTTCTACTACCGCCTCGGCTGGCTCCCCGGGCCTGGAAGGCTCGACCCCTACATGACTCCTCCCCCCAGGGTAACCGGCTTAATACTGCTGGATAGCCTGTTGGCTGGGAGGCTCGATGCATTCTATAGCGCATTAAGACACCTTGCGATGCCAGCAGCTGTCTTGGGCTGGTACGCAGCTGCGGGAATAGCCAGGATCACCAGGTCTAGCGTGCTTGAGGTGATGAGGAGGGAGCACGTCAGGACAGCTAGGGCTAAGGGCCTTCTGGAGAGGATTGTCGTGCTTAGGCACATCCTGCGTAACGCGCTGATGCCCATAGTCACAGTAATAGGCACCACATACGGCGGCCTCCTGGAGGGTGCAGTCTTAACGGAGACCATATTCGCGTGGCCCGGGCTCGGCAGGTACTCGACCGGCGCCTTCCTCTACCTAGACTTCATGGCCGTCATGGGCACTACGCTGTTCATAGCTGTGATCTACTCACTCGTGAACCTAGCAGTAGACCTCATCTACGCCTACCTAGATCCCAGAGTGAGGTATGGGTGATAGGATGGAGGGGGCGCGCCGCACCTCTATTCGCGGCTCACTGCTTATGGCGCGCCTAGTACTCTCATCACCAACAGGCTTCGCGGGAGCTGTTATCGTGGCGGGCCTGCTCATCTTATCGCTAATAGGTCCCGTGCTAGCCCCCTATGATCCCTACAAGCAGGACATGAGTGAGAGGCTCATGCCACCTAGCTGGGAGCACCCCTTCGGCACCGATCAGCTGGGGAGAGACATCCTAAGCAGGGTGCTATATGGCTGCAGGATCTCGCTTTCCATTGCCCTCCTCGTGGTCGCGATTTCAGCTACGATAGGCCTCCTCCTGGGGCTTGTATCCGGGTACTTTGGGGGCCTTGTGGATGAGGCGTTAATGAGGGTGACTGACCTCTTCTTCGCATTCCCTCGCCTGATACTGGCTATGGCGGTGGCGGCGGCGCTAGGGCCCAGCATTATCAACACGATGTTAGCAATCGCCACGGTGTCCTGGCCGGTCTACGCCAGGCTGGTTAGGGCGTGCGTGCTTCAAGTGAGGAACGAGACGTATATAGAGGCGGCGAGGGCTATCGGGGCTGGGCACGTCAGAATACTGTTTAGGCACGTGCTCCCGATGGTAGTGCACGTCGTGCTAGTACAGGCGACCCTAGACCTGGGGAGCATCATACTGTTGGCTGCGGGCCTGAGCTTCATAGGCCTGGGAGCGCCCCCGCCAACTCCAGAGTGGGGACTTATGGTTAGCGAGGGGAGGCTGTATATAAGGTCCCAGTGGTGGGTATCGACATTCCCGGGCCTAGCCATAATGATCTCCGCCCTCGGCTTCAACATGCTGGGAGACGCGCTTAGAGACGCATTTGATGTGAGGCTGGGACGATGAGCTCCCCACTACTCGAGGTGAGGGACCTGATAGTGCACTTCTACACAAGGGAGGGGGTTGTAAAGGCGCTCGATGGCGTAATGCTCAGCGTGGGCCGGGGAGAAATAGTGAGCCTCGTCGGCGAGACTGGCTCGGGGAAGACAGTGACCGCTCTCTCGATCATGCGCCTCCTCGACCACAACGCCAGGATCGTAAGGGGCGAAGTACTGTTCGAGGGCCGGAATCTCCTCCAGCTCAGTGAGGAGGAGATGCGCAGGATAAGGGGGAGAGAGATATCGATGATATTTCAGGAGCCTAAGTCAGCACTTAACCCCGTCCTTACCGTGGGCTTCCAGCTTCGAGAAGCGCTTGAGGCGCATGGAGAGGAGGGTGAGGCAGCGCTGGAGAAGGTGCTCTCCATGTTGAGGAGGGTCGGCCTCCCAGACCCGGAGAGGTTGGTGAACAGGTACCCTCATGAGCTCAGCGGCGGGATGGCGCAGCGTGTAATGATAGCAATGGCACTGCTGATGAGGCCAAAACTGTTGATAGCGGACGAGCCGACCTCCGCTCTAGACGTTACAGTTCAGGCTCAGATACTAGAGCTCATCCAGAGCTTGGTGAGGGAGATGAACACATCAGTGCTCTTCATAACCCACGACTTAGGAGTTGCGGCTGAGATAAGCGATAGGATAGCCGTGATGTACGCGGGCGTGGTCGTCGAGCAGGGCAATGTGTACGATGTATTTGAGGAGCCCCTACACCCCTACACGAGGGGGCTCCTAGCGGCCATACCCAGGCCCGGTAGGGAGCTGATGGCGATAGAGGGGGAGGTCCCGAGCTTGTTAAACCCCCCAAGTGGCTGTAGGTTCCACCCCAGGTGCCCGGCTGTAATGGAGGTGTGCAAGCGCGTTAAGCCCAGGCTGGTCGAGGTAGAGCCGGGAAGGCTGGTTGCATGTCACCTGTACGGAGGTGAGTAGGGATGGCCCGTGAGCTTGTCAGAGTTGAGGAGCTACGCAAGTACTTCCCCGTCAGGGGCGGAGTATTCCACCGAGTAGTAGGGTACGTCAAGGCTGTTGATGGCGTCTCCTTCAGGATCGAGGAGGGTACAACTTTTGGCCTGGTAGGGGAGTCGGGCTGTGGCAAGACCACTCTAGTGCGCACTATACTGCGCCTAATAGAGCCCACGGCTGGGAGGGTGATCTTTGACGGTGTAGACATAACAGCTCTCAGGGCTGGCGAACTCAGGAGGATGAGGCGCCACATGCAGATAGTATTCCAGGATCCCTATACATCCCTGCACCCCCGCATGCAGGTAAGCGAGATAGTGGCTGAGCCCCTGAGGATACACTTCGGAGTCGGGGGTGAGGAGGCGCGAGGAGAAGTCCTCAGAGTTCTGCGCGAGGTGGGCTTAGGCGAGGAGCACCTGGACAGGTACCCGCACGAGCTCAGCGGAGGACAGAGGCAGCGCGTGGCGATAGCTAGGGCGCTTATACTCCGCCCCAAGTTCTTAGTCCTCGACGAGCCCACCTCAGCCCTGGACGTGTCAGTCCAGGCTAAGATACTCAGGCTCCTGAAAGAGCTCCAGAGCAGGTATGGGCTAACCTACCTCTTCGTCTCGCATAACATCCTCGTCATCGAGTACATGAGTGACTATGTGGGGGTCATGTACCTCGGGAAGCTAGTGGAGGTAGCCCCCAAGGACGAGCTATTCAAGAATCCTCTGCATCCCTATACCATGGCTCTCCTCTCAGCAGTGCCCATCCCAGACCCGAGGGCGAGGAGCAGGAAGAGGATAATACTCAAAGGTGAGGTACCTAGCCCACTGAACCCCCCGAGCGGTTGCAGGTTCCACCCCAGGTGCCCCTGGGCTTCAGAAGAGTGCCGCAGCTATGAGCCTGAGCTGGTGGAGGTCGGCGGCGAACACTATGTGGCATGCCACAGATGGGAGGAGATACCTCGCGTCAACACGTACATGGCGAGGCGGTAAGGCCCTTCTCATCGATAAGCTAGCTATCAGGCGCTACGCCACACACTCTGAGGGCTGCCCCCTTCTTCATAGCTATGAGCGAAGCCACTATTAGTGTTTTCAGAGGGCCAGCGGCGGCCTCATAAGCCGGCCTCGTGAAGACCTTCACCCTTACAGCGCCCAGCGTCAGCTCCGCACCCTCCTCGAGCTTCTCAACATTGCCTTTATCATCGCGCAGCTCTGCCCTACCGAAGCCCCCCACTAGCTTGTAGACCCTATCCTCCCCCGGGATTACCATGCCTGAAGCCCCTCCTCCCAGCAGGCTTGCCACATCTTCAAAGTCCTTCGGTAGAACTGCGAAGAAGTAGGAGCGGGGCAGCTCATCGGCACGCGACTTGAGTAGCTGGAGCAGGTCCAGAGCCTCGTCAAGGAGCTTAGAAGGCTCCACCTCCTGCCCCCTGAAGAGTGACAGAAGGGTGGGATAGGACGTGCCAAACTTCTCCTCTATCAGGCGTAGCAGGTCTTCAAAGTCGCTGGGGAAGAATATCGTGGACACTCTATCGGTGAATGCGTTTGCGCCTCTTCCAACTACCACATATATGGGCACGGCTATATTATGACGCGGGAAGATATTAGGGCCTCCCAAGGATTAGCTATGCGTTACATGAAGTCGGTCAGCTGGATTCTGGGGGATAGTAGGCCTCTGAGGATGTAGGACCTCTTTATCAC
>QMRZ01000067.1 GCA_003649495.1 Thermoprotei archaeon
CTCTGGAGAGGTCCTTGGGCATTAAGGCAGAGGTGAAGTGGCCTAACGACGTGCTCATAGGCGGTAGGAAGCTCTGCGGGATCCTGGCCGAGGCGACCTTCACGGGTGATAGGGGCTACCTCCTGTTGGGGCTGGGCGTGAACGTCAATAACGAGCTGCCCCCAGAGCTAGGGAGCAGAGCAGTGAGCTTGAGGGAAGTGCTTGGCCGCCGCGTCCCGCGGCTCCCCCTCCTCATCGCCATCCTGCTCGAGTTCGACAGCCTCTACTCAAGCCTCCTGAGGGGAGAAGCTGAGGACGTGCTCGCCGAGCTGAGGCGTAGGATGAGCACTCTCGGGAGGAGGGTCAGGGCGGTGATGCCCGATGGCGTGGTCGAGGGACTAGCGGTAGGCCTAGCCCGTGACGGTTCCCTGCTCTTAAAGCTCTCGGATGGCAGCCTGCTCCCCCTCAGGGTCGGCGACGTGATCCACCTCCGCTGAGCCTGGAGGCTCCAGTCATCTCCCACAGCTCATCGAAGTAGCTGGCCGCCATCTCAGCCACCTCCTTATCCAGCACCACAACTCCGCTGACCCTCGGCTCTCGCCCCGCCCTCAGCAGGCCGAAGGACAGGACTAGCCTCTCCCTGTCGGAGACGAGTATGTCAAGTGGCAGGAGGAGCTCAGCCTCCCTCCACTCCCCGAAGTGGGGAGGGGGTAGCCCGGCCCTCACTATGCATTTCACTCTCCCGGGCCTCCTGGGCACCAACTTCAGGATCTCCAGTAGCTCACCTGTAGAGGCCAGCGCCAGCACCTCCTCCCGCGCCCCCATCACCATCCCCTTGATTATCCGCTTCAGGGCCTCCAGCTTGCGCACGAGGTACACGCCAGCGGGCGCCACCGACCTTATGCCCGCCTCCTCTAGCTCCCTGAGGGCCTCCTCAGCCTCCTTAAGCCTTCTCTCAAGCGAGGCTCTAAGCTCGCTTATGACAGCCTCGGGCCTCCTAGGCGCGTAGAGCAGCGGGTCCCTTGACAGCCTCCTAACCCACCCCTTAGCCTCAAGCCTCCTCAGCACCTCGTACACCTTCGTGTAGGGGATGCTAGCGGCTGAGCTAACCTCTCGCGGCGTCATTTCTCCCATCGCCAGCAGCGCAGCGTAAGCCCTAGCCTCGTACTCGGATAAGCCGAGCTCCCTCAATGCCCCTATCGCGCGGCTAGCCTCTCCCACATTAACCGCCTTCCGTTAAAGAAGATATATAATAGCCACTCCCCCCATAGGCCCCAGGAGCTATGGGGGAGCTGGCAATAGAGACCGTTAACCTGACCAAGGTCTTCGGGAGCTTCAAGGCAGTCGACGGCGTTAACCTGAGGATAGAGGAGGGCGTAATCTTCGGGCTACTCGGCCCCAACGGGGCTGGCAAGACAACCACCATAAGGATGATACTTGGCCTCCTCAAGCCCACCTCAGGCTACGTGAGGGTGTTCGGGATAGATGTGGAGAAGAGGAGGAGGGAGGTGCTGAGGCTGACGGGCTACATGCCCCAGCACTTCAGCCTCTACGAGGACTTGACGGTGGAGGAGAACATGAGGCTGTACGCCTCGCTGTACGGGATGGGGAGGGCTGAGGCTAGGAGGAGGGTTGAGGAGCTACTGGAGGAGTTCATGCTCACTGAGTATAGGGACAGGCTAGCTGGCAAGCTGAGTGGCGGCACTAAGCAGAGGCTAGCCCTGGCGGTAGCCCTGCTCCACAGGCCTAGGCTATTGATAGTCGATGAGCCCACCGCGGGCGTAGACCCGCCGCTGCGCAGGTACTTCTGGGAGAAGTTCAGGGAGCTGAAGGAGGAGGGCGTCACAATACTCGTCACGACGCACTATATGGACGAGGCAGAGCACTGCGATAGGCTAGCCCTGATGAGCAGAGGCAGGGTGGTGGCTGAGGGCTCGCCCCTCGAGATCAAGCGCATGGCCTTCGGCGGCGACTTCCTGGAGCTAGAGGTGGAGGGCGACCCAGCCCCCGTGCTCGAGGAGGTGGGGGCTAAGGTCGTGGACTCCGAGGTGACCGGCGACTTCGTTCGCGTGAGGCTCCTAGTCCCCGACGCCGCTGACTACTTAGCCCCCCTGACCAGGGAGCTGGAGAGGAGGGGCATCAGGGTGATACGCGCCTACCCCGTCTCAGTGAGCCTCGAGGACGCCTTCATCAAGCTTACGGCGCCCATCGAGGCTGAGGCGGTGGCGGGATGTCGGCGCTAACAGCGCTAATCATCAAGGACATTAAACAGCTGCTCAGAGACCCCAAGTCCTTCTTCATGGTCCTCATGATGCCGACCATGGTGATGGCGATGTTCGTGATGGGCTACGGCGAGACGCGGGGCGCCGTCCCAATAGCTGTCGTCAACCTAGATGGGGGAGTGGTATCCTGGCAGCTCATCGAAGCGCTCAAGAACAGCGGGAACTTCAAGATAGTCCGCTATGCCCCGACTAAGGAGCTGGGGGTCGAGCTCGTCAGGAGGGGCGAGGTATACGCTGCCCTGATAATACCGGAGGGCTTCAGCGAGTGCGTGCTGGAGGGGCGGAGCACCCAGCTGGTGACAGTCCTCGACTCAGCGTACGCCACAGTCTCGGAGCTGGTGTGGGAGGCTGTGGTGGTGGCTGTCCAGGGGTTCCTCAGGATGGCCGCTGAGCGGTACGGCACCTTCAACATAGACGTTGTGAAGGAGACGGTGTACGGCCCTAAAGTAAGCTCGGTGGATCTCTTCACGTCAGTTGTCATGGGCGTCCTCCTCCACCTAGTCCCGATGAGCTTGATAGCTGTCTCGATAAGCAGGGAGAGGGAGAGGAGGACCTTCGAGCAGCTGATAATGACCCCCATCTCCAGCGGACACATAGTCCTGGGCAAGCTCCTAGCCTACTCGATAGTGACGGTCTCGGATATGCTGATCACGCTGGGGATAGCGGTAGCGATTCTGGGGGTCAGGGTGAGGGGCTCGCTGATAGACCTGACGCTAGTCTCACTGCTCCTCCTCATATGCTCGCTGAGCCTCGGGCTCCTCATCTCAGCGGTGTCGCGCAACCAGCTGCAGGCGTACCAGACCGCGATCTTCCTCTTCATACCCTCACTGCTGTTCTCGGGCTTCATGACCCCCGTGGAGCTGCTGTCGCCAGCTGCCCGTGCGTTCAGCAAGGTGCTGCCGCTATACTACTTCCTCAAGGCCTTCAAGAACATACAGCTGAGGGGGTGGGGCCTGGGGGACGTCGCGTGGGACTGCGCAGCCCTGGTGGTGGAGGCCGTAGCCTTCCTAGTAGCTGCCGTTAAGGTGCTGAGGCTAAGGGTGGAGTAGCTTTGAGGAACTTCCTGCTCCTAGCCCTAGTGACCGTGGCAATCGCCGCCTTAGCGTCGGCCGATGTACAAGCCAGCTTCGAGCTGTACGATGCTTACTGGGAGACGCCGCCGTCACCCGGCCTCAACGCCACGCTTATCGTCAGAGTCAGGTACCTCGGGCCCACCGCCCAGCTCAACGTGTCCGCCCGCCTCACGATATACGGCGTCTGCGGCCGCGACCTCTCCGCTAATGACAACTACACCGGCCTCCTACAGCAGGGCTCAGTGCTGGACCTCCGCTTTAGAGTTGAGATCCCAGAGGGGGCATTGGCGTCCTACTACCCGGCTACGCTGGTGCTGGAATACGATGGCGGCAGCGAGGCTTTTGACTTCGACGTAGGCTTCAGCGGCGAGCCCATCTTCACAGCTTCCTCTGATAAATCTACCCTGAGGAGGGGGGAGGTGAATGAGGTAGTCATCAAGCTCTCAGTGGGGGAGGCGCCTGCTAGGGATGTCGAGGTTAGAGTGACACCTGCTAGCCCCTTCGTGACAATAGTTGGCAAGAACACCTTCAGGAAGAGGCTGATGATGGTGAGTGAGAGCCTTGATCTGAGGGTAAAGGTGCTAGTTGACAGCTCAGCTGGCGACACCGCCAGCGTGTCCGTAACCATATCATGTGAGGACTACACGAGGACGCCTCATACTACTAGCACGACGCTGGGTTTCCGCGTGATCAGGGCGGGAGGCCCTCGCTTCACATGCGACGTCATGCCGAGCCGGGTAATCTCAGGCCAGCGCGTGAGCTTGAGCTTCTACCTCCATAACTCAGGCTCTGGGCCAGCGCGTGACGTGCGCGTATCCCTGACTCCAGCATCGCCAGGCGTGGCGGTGCTCTCCGGCTCGTCGGTTACGCTAGGGGACATCGGGGCTGGGGAGACTAGGGCATTCACCGCGTTAGTGAGGGTGGACAGGAGCGTCGTGAGCACGGCGTCACTACAGCTCCTGGTCGAGTACTACGATGCATACGGGGACGCGGGTGTAGAGAGGATCACGATAGGCCTCGAGGTAACTCGGGCTCCCTCACCACTACTAATCCTGAGGCTACTCAACAGCTCGCTGCCGGTCGATGAGGTAGCTCTTCTAGCTGTGGAGGTGGCAAACGTGGGTGACTCCGACGCGCTGGACCTGACGATTGACCTGGAGTCGGGTAGGGGCATCTACGTGGTGGAGAGCTCCAGAGCCAGGCTGAACAAGGTGAGGGCTGGGGGATCCGCAGTACTAACCTTCAAGGTCCTGGCATCCCCGGTGGGCCGCGACGTCGCAGTCGTGACTTTTAGGATCAAGTACTACGATGAGGCGGGCTACGAGTACGTGGACTCCACCTCGATCTCCATTAGAGCCCTAAGGCCCGGCGAACCATGCATAGTGATCCGCCAACTCAACAGGACCCTCAAGCCGAACGAGGTGAATAGGGTGGCGCTGGAGATCCGGAACGAGGGGGAGGGGGCTGCATCCAACCTTACGGTCACAGTCACTTCACAGAGCCTAGAGATAGGAGCTGTCATAGGGCCGTCAACTAAGACCTTGGGGGTCTTGGAGCCCAACGAGTCGACGGTAGCGGTATTCGAGGTCTTCGTGCAGCCCAGGATCTACGGGGCCCTGCAGCTGATGGCCGCGCTTAGCTACAGGGACGAGGGCGGACGTGAACACAGGCAGTTAATGACGCTCGGCTACGAGGTGCGAGGAGATTGGGAGCTAAGCGTGGCGTCGGTCGCCACAGTGCCCCCAGCAGTGTTCCCCGGTGATGAGATGGTGCGAGTCATATTGACTGTCGTGAACTCGGGGGACTACATGGCGAGGAACGTTGAGCTCATCTTCATCGGCGATGAGTGGATCAAGCCGACCACAGCGGCGGGCGCCAGGGCCCTGCTCCCATACCTCCCCGTGGGCCAGGCGGCGACTCTCACGTTCATAGTCGACGTGGAGGAGGATGCGCCGATAGGCAATCACGACCTGCTGCTGAACGCATCGGGCCGCCAGCTACACTTCACGCTAACAGTCCTCGAGAAGGCCAAGTTCAGCGTTAGGAACGTCACTAGCCTGAAGGTTGAGAGCGGCGGCAAGGGCTACCGCCTCGTCTTCGAGGTGGAGAACACGTCTCACGCCTACGCGGAGGATGTACGAGTAGAGCTCTACTCCCCCTTCCTAACGGGCTCCACGAGCACCTACCTGGGGACCCTAGCTCCCAGGGAGAAGAAGCTCGTCGTATTTGAGGTGGACGTCGACCCAGCAACTCCTCCAGGCCCCCTGAAGGCGGAGCTAAAGGTTAGGTGGTCTCAGGAGGGGAGGAGCCTCTCACAGTACACCTCCATTACCCTTACGGTCAGGGCTCCCAAGCCCATTAACACGCTGCTAGTAGCGACAGTACTCGCCGCCGCAGTCGTAGCCCTCCTCTACCTGAAGAGAGGCGCCCTCAGGAGGCTACTCAGGCGCTAGAGCCCCGAGCATGCCGCTCAGGGGGTAACGATGTAGTATATCTCGAGCTCGAGGTTCGACCAGCCCGACACCTTCTTGACGGCCCCCGAGAGGAGCTTGAGATCCTCCTTGGATATCGGCGTGGCGTAGAGCTCGCCAGGCGACACCATCACGCCCACTCGCACAACCGGCCTATCCCCCACCATCTCGCTGCTGCACACGACCCTGCCCGTCTCGAGGCCCAGGAAGTTAGCCACCAGGTGACACGCCACCTCCTCACACTCGCTCAGCCTGAGCCTGTAGACTATAGTCTGGTAGACGTAAGCGCTCTGGAACACCGTGTACATCAGGGCTACCACGACGAAGCAGGCTGCGGCTATCCTGCCCTTATACCTCGACACTCTCCTCCAAAGCGCTATCAACAGGTTGACCCCGGCGAACACTAGGGTGAGGGCTAGGTATGCCCTGGGGTAGCAGTAGGCGGAGTACCTCGCGGTGAAGGAGAGCCACAAGACAGCAGCCGAGGTCGCGAGCGCCGTTAATCCCCTAGCCGAGGCACCCTCCTCCATCCTCTTAGATGCTGCATATAGCCACGCTAACAGCGAGAGCAGCAGCGCTATGTCAAGAGCCGCCTCGCTCAACCCATTCAAGCTGAGAGCTGCGGCCCTCACAAGCTCAGCCGCCCCGCCCACCACAGCCGCCAGGGCTAGCGTGGCATTACTGGATAGGAGCATTGTGAAGGCCGCCAGAATAGCGAGTGGCAGAAGGGCGTAGTACAGGGTCATGTGCAGGATCCCCCTCAGGTAGGCCTTGGCCGAACCTAAGCCCATCGTCGAAGGCCTAATGTCCAATATCAGGTTTACCCAGAGTGCTAGCAGGCCTAGCAAGTAGCCCACTACATCGCTGTAATCCCCCCTTAACACGTCGTCCCTAAGCCTCCTGAACGCGGACTTCAGGAAGTCTGCCATCAGAGGAGCCAGGACGTAGATCCTAGCGACTAAGACGGATGAGGCCTCTAGGGCGATCACGTTCAGCGTGAGCAGCGAGAGAGCGCCGAACGTTATCCCCACCTCTGCCAGGGCCAGGCCTATGCCTATCGTCGCGGCTGGCGGGATGAGCGCTATGGCTATGGCCGCCCCCACGAGCGTGCTCAAATCTCTGCGACCGCCTATGCTGGCGAGCGCCCCCGCCACGCCAGCCCCAACAGCTATCCCCAGATCACTTATGTTAGGCCTAGCCCTGGCCTCTATAGCGGGGTTGACCACTACCGGGTAGAACCTGGCCACCAGGAGGGTCGTCAAGTACGCTACGGATACTGAGAGGAACATCATCCACAGCAGCCTCTTAAGCCCGCTCCAGAATATCGTGTACCCGTCCACCACTCCAGTCTGCTCTTCCCTGAAGGCCAGGCCTATAGCTGAGCCAACCACGATCAGCAGCACTGGCGAGACTATCATTGAGCCGATGAGGGCTACGACGTTGTTAGCTAACAGGGCCACCGCGGCCATGAACGATGCTGTGACGAGGAGGAGGTATGACCTGAAGCTGGGCCTAACCATCCCCACGGCCTCCCTCAGCAGCTCCCTCAAGTTGCCAGCCATCCTGGTCGCGTACTTCTCTAAGTCCTCCGGCCGGGCCCCCAGCACGAGCCCCAGGTTGGAGATCCAGGTGTCAGTGCTGGCGACGTATAGGGGGAAGACTACAAGGAGAACGGCGGGGAGGATGAAGCTGGCAAGTATCACCCTGGTCCAGAAGCTATACACAACTCCCGGGTCGAGGTTGAGGTAGGAGTCGAAGCTCTTGAGCGCCTGCGACACAATGCCGAGACTCGCCTCCTCCCCCCTTAGGCCCCTCCAACACTCCTCGAGCTCCTGCGAAATCTGGGCGTAGAGGCTGGCAGCACAGCTATAGTTCCCCCTCTTCACGCAGGTCACGAGCTGGTGGAGCTGCAGCTTCAACTTGATAGCCCTGTGGGAGAACTCCTCATACTGCTGGGGGAGCAGGTACCTAGCCTTCTCCAGGGAGATAGTGAACTCCGTCACCCCCTCGCGCAGCGTCATCCCGTCGCCCTCCTCGCGGGGCAGGAGGGCTTACGCGCTA
>QMRZ01000068.1 GCA_003649495.1 Thermoprotei archaeon
GGGAGGGCCTGGGAGACGGATCCTGTGGCAGTTGAAGGGATACCATTTGACGCCCCTAATACCCTTTTTGACGGTATATCTATATGATACTAGACGGGCGCATATATTATGGTATCATCCCACCAGCATCTATAATAAGAAAAGGCACCCACGCCCACCCTGTTTGTCGGGGAGTCGGCCCACCTGTTGGCGGTGTCTGTAAAGTCATTGCATAGCTTGACCCAATCCGTGCCGTTAAAGTACTCCAGTCTCACTATCAAGACGCCCTGAGAGACCCAAAACGTACAGCGTATCTGATACCACCTCCAGGGGTCAAGGTTGATCGCCAGGCTCCTCGTGTCTATCTGTACTGGGTTAGTATCATCCTGATACATGAAGAGTGCGCCATTCTGAGGCCACGTGACGTCCGAGTAGGGGCCATAGAACTGTATTGCATACGTCTTGTTGTGGGCTAGCGTGCCATCTGGTGCCTGGTTCCTGAACATGAATTGGCTATGTCGAGTTGATACATATTTGGTCCTAGCGCCAGTATGCCTGTAGTACGATTCTATCCTCCCTTGCGCTAGCGGCATGCCCACGGCTGACTGCTTGAGTAACGCGTAGTAGCCATCTTCTATATTGAGGCACGATGGCTCGCTCACATATAATCTGGCATCTAGTGTGTATTTCCCCGCTGGCGGCAGATCCCAGTCGGTCAGCACGGCTGGAAGCTCCCAGGGTCTCCTGGGGATGGGCGGGGGAGGTAACAAGTTACGATATCCCTCGAGCGCTATAGGTCTCAGGCGTCTCAAGAGCCGTAACAAATCCTCCTCTTTCTTGATATCAAACTCTGATCTCAGATCCACGTACTCCTCTAGCTGAAGCTCTTTCCGCGCTATCTCCTCCTCCAGCCTCAATAGTATCTCATCCGCTCCAGTCCTCACCATACACCACCTCATACGAGGGCGGTGGCCCGTAGTTCCAGTCCTCCGCGTATATGGGCGCGTAGCCCACGGCTGTCCTATAGTCCCAATCCTCGCTATAAACTTGCGCCATGGCTGGCGGTATCTTAACGAGTATAACATTTAGCTCGGCCACGAGATCCCACGCCTCGGCAAAGAGGTTGTGTAGCTCAGCGTAGTAGAACTCTCCAGCGGTTATCTCCCTCATCCTGTTGACTACAGAGCGGAACTTATCCATGGTGTCGCCCGTCAGGCCCGCCAACTCGAATATCCCTAAGAGCTTGTTGAAGGCCTCCACGAACCTGTTGTGATCCTCATCATAGTAATCATCTTTATACTTGACGTAGCGCATGGTGCTGACCACAGTTTTCAGGGAATCCATCAGGTCCCCCGTGATGCCCGCGCCCTCCAGTATATCCACCTCAGCCTTCCAGTTGTCCACGTGATCGTTATGGTCACGCTCCTCAAACGTATCCCAATGATCCTTGACGCGTCGCAAGCTCTTTATCTCTGGCATAGCTACACGCTAGCTACTCGCGATACGCCATAACATTTTCCCCACCCTCTCCCAGGTGAACTGGCGCTTAAGGTGTGCATCTGCATACTCTTTGCTCCTCGCCTTATACTCATCCAAGTTATCCAAGATCTCGCACGCCTTATCCAGGGCATCATCCACGTCTACCGTATAGCCGTAGCCAACATGGATGTGATTGTCCACGAACACCCGCACCTTCAACCCCTCCCTGATCAGTAGCCAATCAGGCATGTAGTCTGTCCAAGCGCCCTTGCGGTGAGCTATTACTGGGGTTCCCCTTGCCAATGACTCCAGGCCATTCAGCTCAAAGCCTCCCCCCCTACTGAATAACAGCGTGAGGTCACAGAGATCGTATAGGAACATCTTCTCCTCTTCCGTGAGCCATCCGAACACGTTAATGACTCCCAGGCGCTTTGCCCTTTCCACGTCTATGTTCAAGGGTCCCCCCGTCTTGACCACTAGCGCGACATCATCCCTCTCTTTCTTCAAGTGCTCATAGAAGACTAGGACCTCGGGCCAGCCCTTCCTCTCTGGAGAGTGCCACATCCAGAAGAGTAGTAGTTTCTTGCCAGTCATGTGCTTTAACTGCCAGAGGACCCTGAGGGCCTGATTGTTAATCCTCTCTAGCGGAACTGGGGGGGAGTCATACCATTCCATATCGAGGCCATGTGGGACCACGTTAACCTTCACCCTCACACCGCTATTCACGTATGACTGCCTGGCGAAGTTGCTTGGGACTATCACCTCATCATAGACCTCTGTCAACTTCACCGCTAGATCGCTCATCCTATCGCTATCTGCAACATCTATCCCGATCACTTTCTCATACTTCTCAAATCTCCTAGAGATGTTCTCCACGGCTCTATCCAGCCCATGCTCTGCCAACCTTAGCTGTGTGACCCAGCGCCAAGTGGCCCCAAAGAGGGGGTGAACGAATAGGGAATACCTCTTCACGGGATATATGTCCGGTAGGTTCAGCTCATCCCACTCGTAGACCTTAGTATACCTTCGCAGTTGCTCTATGTGTTTCCTGGCTATGAGGCTGAATGAGACCGTGTGCCAGATGGGGTAACAGTAGATGATGAACAACTCTCGCTCCACATCACACCACCTTATACCTTATTGCCCAGAATATCTTGGAGCCAGTATCTAGGCCAGACCAAGCTATCATTATCGGCTCATTCACATCCCCTGTCAACCTTATACTGTCTAGCGGTATCATGGCGAACTTGCTAGCATAGATCTTGCCTAATAATTTGCCACTATTCTTGTAGTATGCCCAGACCTCTCCACTCGTGGAGTTGGTGGCGAGGTAGACGCTCCTAGAGTCTATGCGCTTGCCAGGGGGTGGCGTTACAACTTGGACAGGAGATGACTCTACAGACGTGTCTATCTCTCCCGTGGCGCTCTCCTCAGTTGCCTGTATGTCTACATTAAATGTGCCATATAGTAGCTGGTTTAGGGCGGGCTGTGCCAGCTCGAATATGACCACGCCAACCCTGCCGTACTCATCGATTGTGATGGGGGCTATCTTGCCATAGAGCCTGTCTATGCTGGCCTCGAGGTCCTCTTTCATCTCCTCCAGGCGCTCTACCGGGGGTATCCTACCGTAGAGCCTATCCGCCTCGCGCTCCATGGTGCTCTTGAGCATGTCCCTCAGATCCGTCTCCAGCGTCTCCAGCTTCTCGTATGCTGGTTGCTGGATGTCGTGGAGATCTATCGGATCACCATCCTTGAGTATCCTCTTGCCCCGTATGTACGCATCATTGAGGAAATAGCCGTAATGCGCGTATAGGTTGAGCCACGCCCGCGTCTCCCTTCCTAGCGATCTCCTGGCATCCGCATCTGGAATTATGTCGTAGCCAAGGTGTGAGAGGTCACTATACTTCACGGTCCTGGCTTCCAGGTCCTCCCACCTGCCATAGAGGAGGTTTAATGCGTCAACCAACTGATTGCCCCAGGTGATCGTGATACGCGTCTTGGGTTTCGGCCTCAAATAGTCAAACGCCATGTTCTCAATACCTCCTGAGTCTCCATCTTATAAATCGTGTCCTCTCGCGCACCCGCACGCTACCCAATGCATCCACCACGGATCTGACGTAATCGTATAGCTTCTCCAGTATTGACCTGTCAAGGCCCTCGCTACCCCACTTCTCCAGCCAGAACGCCCTATACTCATCAGCGCTCATGCTCCTCTCCATCTCTGCCCCCCAGATGTGTGACGAGTAGAGCTTAGCATACATCTCTATCACGGCAGTCTTGTAGAGCCTTAGCTGGAAGGGCGGGACATCAGGTTTTAACCGCTTCACTATCCTCTCCACGATGGACTCAAGCCTGAGACGCTGTGAGAAGGGCATGGCGTAGGTCTCCAGCCTCGAGGATCTGTATGGATACCTGCGCTCGCGAGCCCGCTGGTAGTTGCCAGCCGCTAATGCTGTTATCGTTACCCTCCTGCGGAAGTTGTCAACCACGTAGTCCCTCATCTCGCTTATGTACGCCACCCTGGTGTCTGGATTCACCTCCCATGGCGAGACATCATCGGTCCAATACGCCCAATCCCAGTAGCTGAGGTCCCACCACGCCCCAGCTTGGACATCCCAGAGTTGCTCATACTCCACCTTGTCGCTCTTTAGGTCCCAGTTCGTGAACTCCACATACCCGCTAGAGCCCTCCTCGCTCCAATAGGATACATCCCACCAGGCGTAGTCCCAGGTGGCCGCCCTCTCCTTGATCGCAGTCATGATAGAGAGGCGGTTAAAGAGGTCCTCCACTATCTCGGGAGCTATATTCAGCGTCTTTGCCACGGCCTGGAGTCTCTGCTTGACCTCGCTCCAGGAGATGTCCTTTTTCGTGAAGGCGTAGAGCGTGGATCTGAGGAACTCGCGCACGGCTGGCGGGTCCACGTATCCCTCACCGTACTTTGTGATGCCAACCTTGAGCTTCCTAGGCCTGGTCTCCTCTATGTTGACGCGGAACTCTGGCGTGACTATCTTCTCTAGGGTCCTTGAGACATCCGATAGCTCGGGGTATGGGACCGTTATCTGGATCGGCTCTAGCTTAATCAGCACACCCCTCAGGAACTCATCCACGCTTGGTAGCTCTATCTCCCACATGACATTCCAGGGCACTATATCCGCCAATGGGAGGTCAAACAGGAGCAAGCCTATCAGCGAGCTAAACAGCGTGTCGGAGAGCACCCAGTCGCCCCAGAAGCTGGCCAGGTCAAAAATCGAGTATGTCCTAATGAGGTTGAAGTCTATCGCATCATCGCTCAGGACCTTCTGAAAGTACTTGCGCTTTGACTCAAGTATTCTCTGTGCCTCTCTCTGGCTAGCGCCCATGATGCGCTACCTGCCCCCGCCACTCAGGCTCTCCTCCAGTTTCTTCATGGACTCCTGTAGGGCCTTTATGGCCTCATCCATGTCCTTTGCTATCTTCTGAGAGAGTTGCCTGAGGTTCTCTATCGCCCTGTCCACATCAGATGTAGTCTGGGAGGTGGGCCTAGCCCCGCGTCTCCCCCTGGCTGTGGATCTGACTGACAAACTCTCTCACCACGGGAAGAAATGAGCGGTTGAATTAAAATGCTACTCCCCTACTGGCGTGGCACTTGGAGAGCCGTATATCGCCTCTCTGTACGCCTTCTCCAGCTGGAAGCCAGCCAGGATGATCTTTATCTCATCATCATCTAGGCCAAAGGTCTTGAACTCCTCTAGCTTGCTCCTGGCCTCCTCAAGCGTTATCACGCCAGCGCAATACGCGTTCATGAGTCTCGTGATGAACCAGCTTAGTCTCCTGTTTATCTTCCTAGACTTTATCAACTTCTTGTAATACTCCACTTGTTTCTTATACTTCTCAGCCTCGATGCCCCTTGCCCTGAGCCAGTCCGCTAGTAGCGTCTCCCACTCACCCAGATACATCGCATCCGAGATGAACTCGCGTAGGGTGGGCACGAACGTATCCAGGATGCGCCTTATCCTGCGTAATGTGAGGTCAACCTGGAACACCTCAAGCTCCCTCGATGTCCACCCGCCCTGTCTCGCCAGCGCCATGACCCTATCGACTATCTCCTGTGGTATGGCGTAGCGCTCAAGCAAGCTCCTAAACGTGCTCACCATCGTGTTGGTCTCGGATGATATGGATCTGGTCATGACGTAGCGTAGCCACAGGCTAGCCCACGGCTCCCTCACCCTCCTCTCAGCGAACACGCGCATGATGAGGTCCCTAGGCACGTCTATGTACTCCATCATGGAGGCAAGGGTCCCCAAGGTGGGTATATACTCGTACTCAGCCTCCCTTGCCGCTATGCCCGCCAGCACGCTCGCCAGGTCAAAGACCGCCTGAGCCTCCCGCTCCGTGAACTCGAACCTCTTAACGAGCACGTCTGTAACGCTCCTCAGCTCCTCCTCGGTGACGTAGCCATACGCCACGCGGTAGAGGACCCATCCCAGTATTCTCTGAGCAAGGGAGCGCAAGCGCACGGCTAGCTCCACGTCAGCAACCAGGCTCTCAGTCGCTAGCCACATGTCCAAGTACTCCTCATCAACCTGCAACTCCACATCCACGCCAGTCAATGCCTTCAACTGTCTCGCCAGGTATGACCTCAGGGCTTTAGTGAACTCCATGAGTCTCTCATGCGCCTCTTTCGGGGTCCACACCAGATACCTAACGGCCTTTGCTATCTCCCTATAGCCCTCCCTAAACAGGTCTATGGTCCTGTCAAACGCGGCCCTGATCTGCAAGAGCCGTCTCTCGGCTGGGAGCCACGCCAGGGGCACCTTATAATCGAATGTGACAGCATCGCCAGTAGCTGGGTCTATGTAGCCAGTCTTAAAGGTGGTCACGAACAATCCACTCAGGAGTTGCTCGCTGTTGTCTAGCGTTATCAAGCCTTCCTTATAGGCGTTTATGAAGCCAGTACGGATTAACGTCTTCTCATCCGCGAGCGCATTGATAGCCTCAGCAACCGCCACGAGCGGGACCCAGTAAGGATGCATGCCCGTGGCCTCGATCAATCGCGCCATCACGCTCACATCCATGGTGATGCCTGGGGATACTTTCTGTGCGAGTAGCTCATCGCCCTTACAGGCCTTCATCTTATCCACCAGCTCCTCTATTGACGTGTCCATGGTGAAGCCAACCTTGCTGAGTTGCTCCAAGAGCGCCCACCTGACCATCCACCGTATATCGATCTTTGTCGGTATATCCGCCATCAGATCGTGTATGATGTCGATATCCGCTGGGAATCCTTCATCCCAGGCCAGGGGGAAGTAATCATGCCACTTCATGTAAGTGGCCATCATCCTGTTTAGCGTCTCTGGCTCCTCGTTTAGGTCCTTGGGTGCTGTGGGCGCGTAGCCCACCCTCAGCTTCTTCTGCAAGTCCTCCACCATCTCCTTATCCTTTGGCAATCCTGGGGACCAGAGCACCTTAGCTATGCCACGCCAGTAGAACTGTGCTAGCTGGCCAGGGGGCGGATACTTGAACCTGAATAGGAAGTATAGCGCGGCAATATCGGGAGTCATGCCGCGAGCCGCAAAGGCGGCCGCAAAATCCTCGTACCTCGGGAATATGTCGCGCACGGCCATCGCCGCTATATCGCTGGCGGATGGTATCTGGTAGAGTAGCGAGAGCGGTATCCTCCTATCGGTTCGGAACCTGTCCTTGACCAGCACGTGGAACTCCTCCTCAGGTGCTAGAGCAAGCTCTATGTATGAGAGGGGCAGGCCGCCCATCGCCATGAACGTTCGCGCATACTCCATCAGCGTGCCGAAATCATACTTTATGCCTAGTATCTTGGACTCTGGGAGGGTCATCTTGAACTCGTAGAGCTGTGGCAACATACGTCTCGCAAGCTCCCTCACCTCGGTCTCGCTCGGCAAGCGCCACATCATGTCCCCAGCCTTGACGCTCCAGAGCGTGCTCCTCCAGGCGTAGCCTATCACGTACTGCATCGGCCACAGGGAAGCGAACGCTATCGCGGTGATGAAGCTCTCAAGGAACTTCTCGGGCGCGTGCTTGAGCCTCTCGGCCAGGGTCTCAAGTACGCTAGCTAGCTTGACGCCCACGTCAACCGCGAGGTCAGCGCCCAAGTTGAAGGGCGCTATCCTGACCGCTAGCCTTGGCGTCACCCAGTCGATAAGCTTGCTGATGCCCCTCATCATGTCGCTCAGGAAGAATAGCGGTAGCAGGGATATCGACATGGTAGTGATCAGGCCCACCGTGAACTCCATCTCCCCACCCTCCCCCTTGATCAGCTTGCCTAGCGTGCTCGCCACATACTCATTAACTGGCCTGATCAGCGACTCCATGTAGCCCCTCACGGTGTCTCCAATCCACTTTGCCACGCCCGCTAGCGCATCAGCGACTGTGACCGCCA
>QMRZ01000069.1 GCA_003649495.1 Thermoprotei archaeon
GGGCACTAGTGGGGGGCATTACCAGGGGGCGAGCCCTCCAGAGGGCGCTGAGGGAGATCGCGGCCTACCTGGGGCGTGGCACCCTCAAGGTGTACATCGTGAATGGCGGAGAGTTGAGGAGTACGTACTGGCGCGTCTAGCAGCTTGACCATTCCATTCTTCTTAGGGGGCAGGGGCGGTACTGGTGCCGCCCGGCATGAAGGCTAAAAGCTCCGCTATATCGTAACTGATTGGCCGTGAGTTCCCTCAATCTGCTAGTGCTGATAGTGGGCATGACCAGGGAGGGGGTGGGGAAGACCGCCCTAGCTGAGGGCCTAGCAGCAGGCCTGAAGGAGCTCGGCTTTAGAGTCGGGGTAATGAAGCCCATGGGGTTCCTAGATTGGTACAAAGATTATGCGGTCGTGAGGGAGGGGGCTGAGGAGGGGGTGCTAGCCTCGCGGGAGGCGTTTGAGGCTAGGCTACTCCTAGGCTTGAGGGATCCTCCAGAGGTGTTGAACCCGTTAGCCGGGCTAGTAGCTCCCCTGAACCTGAAGGCGTTCTACGATTACAGGGTGCCGCGCAGCTTCTTCGTATACCAGGCCGACATCATGAGGAGGACTGTGGTGCTGCGCGTGACGCTTCTCAAAGCTGGGGAAACAGTATCGCAGGGCTACGTGAATAAGACGCTGCTTGAGAAGGGGCTAACCATCCTAGATAGGGATGATGTGATGAACTTGCTAAAGCGCGCTGACCGCGTAGAGGAGGTCTACAGCCCTCACGAGCTGGCAGCTATTGTAGCCAGCAGGGCCCCTGAGGCCATACGCAGCTGCCTCTCGCGGCTCTCCACTAAGTACCGGCTGATAATTGTGGAGGGGCTCGGGGACGCCGCTTGGCCCCTTAGCGACCTATCCATAGGCGTGCACGCGGTAGTGGCTGTGGCGCCGGGTATGGCAGTCGCGTACGACCCTGAGAGGTACAAGCTGGCAGTCGAGCTGAAGGCGGAGGTTAGCGGGGAGGTGCGGCTGGAGGATATCGCCGACTACCTAACTCCCCGCGCCTACTTCAGGCTGCCTCCACTGAGCTACGGCGAGCTCCCGGAGACCAGGGCTGAGAAGCTATCACCGCTGATCGAGTACGTGGCTAGGCTGGCTGAGGCCTAGGCTTCACCAAGCACCTCCACTAGCTCCTCGAGCAACTCCCTATACGCCACCTCGAGCCAGGCGATGGACACGCGCTTCACCTCCCTCAAGTACCTGGCTGCTGACTCGCTGTCAGCCCTCTCAAGGTAGCTTGACACAGGCTCGAGGTCTATCGAGGGCAGTGTGCCGTCCTCGCCGGGCACCCACCTGAGCCTCAGCTCCCTGAGCTTGAGCGGCTCCAGCTCCCCGTTAAGCGCCTTCTCGAGGAGCTCCAAGTCCTCAGCTATCAACAGCTGGGGGGCCACAACCGACTTGAAGACTCCAGGCTCCAGTAAGCCGCCATCCGCCACCAGCCTGATGAGCCTGGCCCTCAGCTTGCGAGCCATCCTCTCGTCTGGCTCAAGCGACTTAACGACCTTCAGCAGGCTGGCGGGCGGCTCCAGGAAGCGCGATGCACGCGCTATAGCTGTTAATAACTCGGCGCGCCAAGCCTCGTACCTGAAGAAGCGCTGCCGCCTCTCAGCCACCTCCCTAGCCAGCTTAGCTGCCCACTCGCCGGCCAGCGCCACGGCCCTCCAGTCCACGGCGTCCAGCGTGTCTCTATCCGAGTGGTAGTAGTCCATGTACCTCCAGAGCGAGTGGAGGGTCAGGGCTGCCACCCCAGCACTGCTGAAGGAGTAGCTGTCGAAGTAGGGCGAGTCAAGCTCGTACTCCCCCTCTTCTCCCAGCAGCCTCCTGGCAGACTCGCGGTACTCGGGGCCGCTGGCGCTCACGGTGAGGGGGCTCCGGACAGGCACGTCCAGGTTAATCACGGCTACCAGCTCCTCCAGCTCGCCGCTGGCCTTCAAGCGCTCCACGTAGTTACGCGAGCCCCATGACCAGTACCAGGGCGTGTAGTGTGGCGCGCCGTACTCCTCAGCCCCGAACACTACAAAGCCTAAATCCCTCACCCCCCTCAGCTTCTCAGCTAGTTGGAGGAGCAGGGCCACTCCTACTGTGTTATCCCCCACGCCCCCCAGCCACCTATCGTAGTGGGCAGTGAGGAGCACCCGCGGCTCCCCCTCTGAGTACGCTATCAAGTTGCAGGACTTAGCGTTCTCCGAGTACCGCGTCTTCACGCTGAGCTGGGCGTAGCGCCTCCTCCCCTTAATGAGCTTAAGGGCATCCTCGCGCCTCACAGCTACTGCCGGTATGGGGGGCGGCAGGCTTGGACCCTTGGCGTAGCTCAGGACGACGTATAGCACTATTCTCCTCAGAGTGTGGGGGCTATAGTCGTAGAACACCACCGCGCTTGCGCCAGCTCTCAGAGCCAGCGTGTACTGAGCTACTACGTAGTCAGGGTCCTCAGGCGTCATGCCGATCAATGCCAACTTACCCTCTAGCCCACTCAGCTTGAGGGACTCGCCCTCACCAGCGTGCACCAGCTCTCCCTCCACGTAGCCGCTCGGCGAGTTGGGGAGCGCGACGGCCTTGAGCCGCTCTCCCTCGACTATGAGCTCTACCTCCTCCTCGAGCCAGCATGCCGTGGTAAACTCATGGCGTTCCACGCTTAGCCCCAGGCGCTCGAGAGCCTCGGCGATAACGCCTGAGAGCTCTCTATCCGCACTGGAGCCAGCCACCACTTCCCCCTGCCTTAATAAGCCCTGAGTTACACGCTTGACACGCCCCACATTGAGCACGGGCATCTGGCTAAGAACGGCGTTAAAAATTTCCGCTAACTGCCCCGGCATTATCTCGTGAGTGAAGGGGAAGATCTGCTCAGGGAGGCGCTGGATCACATTGATGCTGCGATACACCTGCTCAGGAAGTACGCCAAGCTGAGCCCTGAGAAGGCGGAGAGCGTGGAGGATATAATAATGCTGCTTGAGGACGCCGGCGAGGCGCTGGAATCCATGATAAGCGAGAGTTGACGCATGACCCCCGCCAGCGAGCTCGCCTGGGTAGCCCGCCTCATAGAGGAGGCTAAGAGGAGGATCCTTGAGGCATCGCGCCCTCCCGAGCCTGAGGGTGGCTGGAGGACCTTAGCTCTAGTAATCGCAGACTCGGCGGTTGACTGGCGAGCGGGGGCTATCCTGGTACTCGTCAAGTCTGTGCCGCTGCTCTTGGAGCGGAGCGGGAGGGCTAGACGCGCAGGGCCTGTGCAGCTCACAGCCTACGTGGGGCTATCGAGTCTAAGGCCTGAGGAGAGGGGGGCATTCACGTACACCTCAGCGTCCGCGCTAGCCGCCTCTGAGCTCCTTAAGCGCGTAGAGCCAGACGCCCTATTCATCTACCAAGCCGCGGCAACCTTCCCGCCCGAAGCTGGAGTGAGGGAGCAGCTGCCACTTGACATCCCCAGGATCTGTAGGGAGTTGAGGGGCGTGATAAGCCTCGCCCAGCTCCACGAGGCAGCTTACAAGGGCATGGAAATGATGTCTAGGGCCCTGAGGCTTAAGCACCCCCAACCCCTCATAACCTACCTCAGTGAGTACTGCGCCATGGCTGCTGCACTTGCTGAACTCAGGGAAGTAGCCAGGGATGTGGGCGTCCCCCTGGCGTGGGTGTCCAGGTGCTCGAGGCGCTTGGCGAGGTCGCTCGGGCTCGACGCGTGGGTGACTGACGAGGCACTGCTAAGCTTCGCGTGGGAGGGGGTTGACAGGGCTGCTATTCACGCCTTAGAGCTCGCTGATGACTACCTGGCTAAGCAGCTGGCGAAGCTCGTGCCCATATTAGCTGCACGCAGGACGTGGTACTACAAGCTCGGGCCAGCGGGGAGCATTAGCAGGATGACTCATAGCGGGAGCCTCAGCGAGGGCTGGTACCTCCTCGGCATGCTGGCATCAGCCGCTGACAAGCACGGGCGCCTAAGGGTAGTTGAGAGGGGAGCCGCGTTAGCCTCAGTGAGGAGGGGGGAGCTTGAAAGTGCCTGGAGCCACGTGCAGCGCACCCTCTCCAGCTCAGCTCTAAGGCTCCTCCTCAGCTAGCAGTTCCCGAATAACTTTCTTCCTAACTCTCAAGCTAGCAGGCTCCCCCCTCACCAGCCTTATGCCCTCCACCAACTCGTCCACGCCCAGCTGGTGGAGGAACATTAGTGCGGTCTCGAGGCGCTCAAGGCCCGGCCTAGGCCTGAAGTAGCTGTAGAGGGCTGACGCGTATATCACTACTTCCTCCTGGCCGAGGGCATCGATCATGGTGAGCAGGCGCCTGCCATTACTCCTTATGTAGCTTCTCAGGGCCTCCAGCACCGCCTCACGCGCCTCCTCAAGCTCCACATGCTACCTAGACTCCCCGAGCCAATAAAAGGGAGCGCTCAGCTGATGAGCTTTCAGCTACTACCTAAGCTGTAGCCGCTACCTCAATAACCATCCAGTAGCTGATACCAGCCTATGCAGGATTGGGAGATGGAGGTAAGGTTTAAGTAATTTAGGCTCAGCGTGTGATGGGGGGAGCCGTGCGGGAAGTAAGATGAAGGCTTTCGGCTCTAGTCAAGAGCCTCCCGCTAGTGGAGGCTCCCCCGGTGGATACATTATGGACTCCATGCCTAAGAGGTATGACTTTAGGAGCATAGAGCCTAAGTGGCAGAAGTGGTGGGAGGAGCGCCGCATATACGCCTTCGATAGATCCGATAGGAGGAGGCCTACCTACAGCATAGATACGCCGCCGCCTTACCCGAGCGGCGAGCTCCACGTAGGTAACGCGCTGAACTTCTCGTACATAGACTTCGTCGCGCGGTACAAGCGCATGAGGGGCTATAACGTGTTATTCCCCGTCGGTTGGGACTGCCACGGCCTGCCCACCGAGGTCAGGGTGGAGAAGACGCTGGGCAAGACTAAGAGGGAGGTGCCGCCCGAGGAGTTCCTAAGGCTTTGCAGGGAGTACACGCTTAAGTGGATAGAGCCTATGAGGGCCGCGCTCAAGGCGCTTGGCTGCAGCATAGACTGGAGCACCGAGTACGTGACCATGGACCCCGACTACTGGCGCAGGACTCAGCTCAGCTTCATCCTAATGTACAGGAGCGGGCTGGTGTACAGGGCGGAGCACCCCGTCATTTGGTGCCCACGCTGCGAGACAGCGATAGCCGAGGCTGAGGTGGAGTACGTAAAGGTGAGGAGGGAGCTCCACTACTTCAAGTTCCCCTTAAAAGGTGGTGGCGAGGTGACAGTCGCCTCTACGAGGCCTGAGCTACTGGCGGCGTGCGTGGCCCTAGCTGTGAATCCCGAGGATGAGAGGTACCGCGACCTCCCGGGCCGCAAGGCCATAGTGCCGATCTACGGGAGGGAGATCCCAGTAATAGCTGACGAGGAGGTGGAGCCCGAGTTCGGCACTGGCGTCGTCATGATATGTACCTACGGCGATAAGGTTGATGTCAAGTGGCAGAAGAGGCACTCGCTCCCCGTCATAGTGGTGATAGATGAGAGGGGGAGGATGACGGAGAAGGCGGGACCCCTGAAGGGGCTCACAGTTACTGAGGCTAGGAAGAAGATCGTAGAGCTCCTGAAGAGGGAGGGCTTCTACGTGAAGTCTGAGGAGATAGAGAGCAGCATTGGCACCTGCTGGAGATGCCACACCCCTGTCGAGATAATACCTAGGAAGCAGTGGTTCGTCAAGACTCGCGCCCTCTCGGAGCGCGTGCTGGAGGCGGCTAGGGAGGTCAAGTGGGTGCCCCCGCACGCGTATAAGAGGCTGGAGGACTGGGTCAAGTCCCTCGACTGGGACTGGGTCATCTCCCGGCAGCGCATATTCGCCACTCCCTTCCCAGTCTGGTACTGTAAGAAGTGTGGCGCCACAATAGTTGCAGAGCCCGACTGGCTGCCCGTGGATCCGCGGAGGGAGCCGCCGAGGATAAGCAGGTGCCCTCACTGCGGCTCCAGCGAGTTCGTGGGTGAAACTGACGTCATGGATACGTGGATGGACTCCAGCATAACAGCAGCTGTCCACGCGGGGTGGCCAGACTCCATGGATGAGAGGCTATTCCCCGCCGACCTCCAGCCTAACGGCTACGACATAATCAGGACGTGGGACTACTACCTGCTGGTCCGGGGCGTGGCACTATTCGGGAAACCACAGTTTAAGGTGGCTCTTATAAACGGAATGGTTAGGGGAACAGATGGAAGAATGATGCATAAGAGTTACGGCAATTACGTCAGTTTAATGGAGGTGATAGAGAAGTACGGCGCCGACGCCTTCAGGCTATGGGCAGCACTCGGCGCGGCGACGGGCTCCGACGTCAGGTTCTCCTGGGAGGGTGTGGAGTACGCTAGGAGGTTCCTGACTAAGCTGTGGAATGCCGCCAGATTCGTTAACATGGCCCTGAGGGACTTTGACCCCCGGGCAGAGGTGGGTGAAGACGAGTACAGGGATGTCGACAAGTGGATTAGGGGGAGGCTTGAGGAGCTCACTAGACTTGTCACAGAGAGGCTCGAGGAGTTCGACTTCATGGGTGCCGCCAGCTCGCTCGTCGACTTCACCTGGCACGTATTCTGCGACCACTACATAGAGGCTGTGAAGTACAGGATTGGAGGTAGTCGAGCAGATAAGAGGGCGGCTCAGAGGACGCTCTACGACGTGCTCCTGAGGCTACTGCAGATGCTAGCGGTCTTCACGCCGCACATCGCCGAGGAGCTCTACCAGAGGATTTACGCTGGAAGCGTGGGGTGGGAGAGCATAACCACCGCGCCCTGGCCAGAGCCTAGGCCTTATGACGAGAAGGCTGTTGAAAGAGGAGAGGTGATTATACGCACGATAGCAGCTATAAGGAGGGCTAAGAGCGAGGCTGGAATGCCGCTCAGCGCCGAGTTGCCCGCTGTGGACATTCACGCCCCACGTAAGTACGCTGAGATCCTCAGGAGGGGCATCGATGACATCGCTGGCACGCTGAGGATAAGGGAGGTCAGGATCTCGGAGGGGGGCAGGGGAGAGAGGGAGGTCCCAGAGTACCCGGAGATCACCTTCACGCTGCTCAGGGCTTAAGCTTAACGTGTAGGCGGGCGAAGCCCTTCTTCTCTACCACATAGAGCAGGTAGGCAGCCCTCTCAATGGAGAGCCCAGTCTTCCTCGAGAGGGCCTCAATGAGTGTTGAGAGCTCAACTCCCCTATCCTCCAGGGCTCTGGCCAGCCTCTCAAGCTCCCTCACTACAGCCTCCTCCTCCCCACTCAGCAGCCCCTCTAAGAGCTTGGAGGAAGCCTCCTCCAGCTTCTTGAGCTCCTCCCTGATGGGAGATAAGTTGAGGCCATGGCTTAGGGGCTCTCTTAACGCCTCCTCCAGCCTGCTGATTATCTTCCTCACCTCCTCCTCGTACATCCTGGCCTCGCTAGCCGTCATTATCGAGGTGCTCCTGGAGGCGCGCCTCAGCGACTTTAAGAGCTGAGAGGCCGAGCTAAGCAGCTCGTTAACGCGGTTGGCGTAAACGCTCTTACACACCCTGCTCAGTCTCCTCGCCTCCCTAACAGTGATCGAGGCCTCATCGAGAGTCCTCAGTGGATCCTCTAGGGGGAGCTGCTGTAGTAGCCTGTTAACTCTCGACACGAGCCTGAGAGCCTCTGAGGACAGGTGTGGCGCTACGTCCCTTAGCAGGCTACCCCACTTATCAAGCTCGCTGGCGAGCCTCTCAAGCTTATTCAACTCCTCATTCAGCCTATCTAGAGCAACCGCGTACCTTGTTAACGCTTTTACGCTGCGCTCAAGCCCTGCTGCATACTCCTCCAA
>QMRZ01000070.1 GCA_003649495.1 Thermoprotei archaeon
ACATAGCTCATTATCCTGGGCACGTGACCCCTCTTCTGCGCTACATACGCTATGTCTTTGGCTACGTTCAATAGAGAGGTGGCCCTACCAGCCACTAGTGCGAGCCTCACACCTGAATCAAGCGATGTGTGAATAAATATGTATCCGCGTATGGGTGTGACCCTCAGGTGGCGTCTTATATAATATATTATAAGGTAATATTATGAGGTGAAAGTATAGGGGCAAGTTTCGCGGGGATGTTTCCTTATAATATTATATAAGGTATTATTGAGGGGGGAGAATACTTTCGGGGTTTAGGGTAGGATTTATAAGGGAGGGATTGGGTGTATAGATCGGGGGTGGAGATGGTGGCCCCCAGTCGGGTGAAGGGTAAGAAGGTAACGATCCTAGCAGGGAAGAGACTAGTCCAAGTTACTGGCGCGACATACGAGATAAGAGGAGGACTAAAAGAGTTGGGTTTCAAATGGGACTCTTTGTTGCGTACATGGAGATATAGTGCAATAAGACCAGGGCATTTCGGTACTGTGCCCCCAGATCTTGTGGAGAGGGTTAAGGAATTAGCCGAAAAGGCGGGGCTGGAGGTGGAGGTGAGGAGACTATGAGGGCAGAGGCCAGGTGGGTTTACAGGGGTTACACGAAGTATGGCACAGAGCTTTGTGAGCTTATATGTAGTGTGTGTAACAAGGTACTAGCACGGGAGTGGAACGCTAGTCCTGTGGCGATAGGGAAGCCTGTCTCTACGTGTCCACATTTCTATTGGATCTACAGGAGCAAGCGTTTTGGCGTGCCCTTCTACGCTGAGGCTGTGGTGGAGGATGGTGGCGGTTATTGGGTATTGTTGCCTAGGAGGGGGGGTGAGGGGGATGAGGAGCTTTAGGGAGTGGAAGGCGGTTACTATATCGAGACTATTAGAGCTTGAGAGGAAGTATAGCGGTAACGCAAGGGCGTTGGAGACTATAGACGAGATCATCACGAGACTGGAGTACGCCAAGGCCAGGGATCTTGCTGGTGTGCTATCGCTTTTCCATCACGGTAGCAAGGTGGTTCCAGAGCTACTGGATCTAGTGCCACTAGCAGAGGAGGTGGAGAGGTGGCTGAGGAGTAGGGGGGAGGATTAAGTAAAAAAATATATTTTTTTATTTTACTCGAATATCCTACCTCAGGTTTTAGTAGGGCATTACCCAGCCGCTGATGACCTGTATTATCTCGTCCAGTATAGAGGGGTCTAGGCCGAAGGCGGTCACGAAGTAGCTCTTCAAGCCGTCAGCGTACTTCTTGGCCGCATCACCGCGCTGTCTATTAATGTGCTTCCAGAGCTTAGTGGCAAACGCCAGGTAGGTGGCCCTCTGGCCACCAGTCACACCGTACTCGTCGAGTATCGGCCTTATCAGCTCCCTAACGGTGTGGATGGTGTTTAACCCAGCCTGCGCCCTATCTAGGGCGACGCCCTGTACGTCGGTGAACCTGGTGCTAACTACCGTGGGGTTGTACTTCGCCTGGTACTTCTTGAACATATCTATTCCGGTCCTATACAGGGGCATGGCTGATCGTGTGGAGTGGGTGTCAATTCACTTATATTTCAGTCAGTAATATGTGAGCTAGGGTGTCGCTAAAGTGGGCGACGCTATTCCAACACAGAGAATGAGTGAAAAAGAAGTAAGGGTTCTCCCAGAGGAACTCGCATACGTCAAGCAGATGATCGCTGAAACTATACAGCAAGAATTGAAGAAAGTTGAGAATTACGGGTTTTTCAGGTTCCGCTACATGAAGGGCCTTGGCCTGGGTATGGAATACGCGAATGAGATGTATGAGGAGGAGGGAGAGGAGGGAGTTGCGTTCCACTTACACATACGCATCTTCGTGCCTAAACAGACGATATACAAGGTGGCTGTGGCAAAGAAGAGGCGTAAGTTCAAGCCACCACGCCTACACCCCACGATAAGGCAACAGTTGCGTGAGGCCGATGAGGTGGCTGAGGAAATGTTAAGTAGCGTGGAGGGAGGTGTAGGTGGGGAGGGAGATGGCTAAGACGATAAGGGTGGTGGTTCCAGATGCGATATATCAGCGTATGAGGAAGCTCGGGGAGGAGCATGGCATCACGATTCAGGATATAATGATTAGGGCGATAGTTAAGGCTTTAGAGGACTTTGAGAGGGTTGGCAAGGGTGGGAGGCGGTGAGTTTGCAAGCGATAGTTCTGAGCTTGATAAGCGATATTGATGACCCAGCGGTGAGGATGGACATCTCATCCACGATATACTTCCTGCGCGACGTCTACTTGGATGGTAAGCTGGGGGAGGAGGAGCTGAGGAAAGAGTTGAGGGAGATCGTGGACACGGTGATCTCGGCCACGCACCCAGAGCTGTTGCCAGAGGAGCGCAAGAAGAGGGTGGATGACCTCGTGAACCAGTTGATGAGGGCGATCAAGCTATCGACATTGAGGATAAGGGCGCTATCACGCTTTAGGAGTAGGTATAGGCCAGAGTTCGAGTAGTGGATTAACTACTCCTCGTCGCTGAGCACGTATAGCGCTATGGTCAGCAATGCGCATAGCAAGATGGTTGACGTGATGAGGTCCATCGCCCTATCGTGTAGGTATGCTATTAGCTCGCTAGGGCAACATTGATGCTTGATCGTCACATTGCTAAGCTCATTCTTGCTGACTATCTTTACACACCTATTCTTGAGCACCGTGGCGTACATGTTGTAGAGGGCTATGGCTGATAACAATACCATGAGCCAGAGGATCACTATGGCCACGGCTAGGTAGACCTTGCGTGGCACGGGGTAAAGAAGGGAGTGT
Source organism: Thermoprotei archaeon (assembly GCA_003649495.1). Taxonomy (GTDB): domain Archaea; phylum Thermoproteota; class Thermoprotei; order Thermofilales; family Thermofilaceae; genus B17-G15. The sequence goes on from QMRZ01000070.1 coordinate 2,803, forward strand.
GGGTAATTAAGGTGTCTCGGCTACCTCTTGCGCCTGGTCTCGAAGTAACGTATTGCCTCCCTGACCGCGACCTTCTTAGCCTTGTTCAATCCGTAGTAGGTCCCGATTATGTAGAGGGCTCCACCTATCGCGAAGAATATGGCCGCGATTAGCTGGTTGTCGGAGTTCCATTGCTGTATGGCGAAGTTAATCATGGCTGTGGCGATGCTCAGTATTATGCCGAGCCCCGTGGCCGTGGCCTTCACCTATCTCACCGTGTTACCTCTTGATAGGGCACCCTAAAATCTTCCGTATGAACCTCGGTAGCCAACAGGGCTGTAGCTCTGGCCATATATGCATGTTCCAGATGTGGTCCTTCATCAGGTGGGGCTCGTCTGTGCTCCACTCGCACCAGGGGCAGATGTACTTGCCAGGCGCTGGGGGTGGCCCCTCCACCAGCTTCCAGTCGGGGTCCCCGAAGTGATGCCTGTTATCAGCATCTGCCTCTAATGTATACGCGATCTCGGGGTCTATGTCACGTATCTTGTCGGCAGCGTCGTAATAGGCCTTGATCATAGCCGCATGGGCCTCTCCAGATGTCTTGCCCTCAGCTAGCGAGATAGCATATACGAATTCTGACTTGGTGAATAGGGCTAGCACCCAGTCTTGCAGGGGGTCTACTCCTGGCTGGAAATAGAAGACGTAGACGGTTATCTCGCCTAAACCGCAGCCGAGGCCTTTTTCTACCATATCTGGGAGGAGGCCCCTGCCCACCAAGCATGATACTGGGGCGAAGCACCTATTCCTGATTGTCTCTGAGGGATACTGGCAGGATACGAAGATCTCATCGTAATTCTGTCCCGTATAGACGTTATCATTGCCGTGGCCCACGCCGAGGATGGCCCTTATCTCCTCGTCTGTCAGGAGCTTCCAGACATTCTCCCTCGTCGCCTTGTCGCCCTGGACTAGTACTGGCTCGACTCCACGCGCCTTGAGCTGGGGCGCTAAGTAATACACCAGCCAGGGATACCACTCCTGCGTCGCGATCTCGAAGCACGGGGCTATTATGAGGGCCTTGGGCATGGGGCTCTCACCTCCTCCTCTTAGCACCAATTGCCGAGAGATACTGGAGGAATAGGTGGAAGAACTCGTCGTCCTCCAGTATCCGCCTGGGTATCTCCGACCTCTTGACTACTATGGTCTTGCCCTTCGCCATTATCGCCATCATCATTTCCCTGTGCTCGGGGGGGAGGGTGTTTAGATAGCCCTGGTAGGCCTGTGCGAGCTTGTGTCGCGTTTCATTTGAGAACGATGCGGCTATCCTGAGCACCCTGTCGAACGCCTCCCGAGGGGATATGTTTCCATTCGGCATCAATGATGATTTGGGCGCTCACTTATATATTGCTAGCCTGGGTGAAAAAGGGTGTAAATGCACACCTTATACCTGGCACCATCTACTGGAGGTATCGCATCAGGGATGTTTGTTTGGCCATCCTGAGCCATAGGTCACGTATCTCGCGCATCTTGGCGCTACGCGGTGCCCTACACTCTCGTAATGCTGGTATTATCTTAGACCTCCAGTAGGGATCTTGGAGGGTGCGTATGATTTTGTATCGAGAGTGGTAAGGACAGAACATGCAGTTGCCGCTGTGGCCATATATCCTGTAACACGGGTTGATCTGGATGCCATGCCCCCTTATATAATCCATCACGTCGTCATCAGTCCACTCTATTAACGGGTTAACGGTTACGTATCCACCAAGCCTAAAGTACTCTACCATATTTATGTTGCGTCTCCTGTGACTGTCGCTCCTCTTTATGCCAGAGACTTGCGTGACGTAGGAGTGGGGTGACATCACCTTGATCTTAAACTGCCAGAGACACCACCTGTACTTCCCAATTAGTGGAATGCCATAGCGCCTGAGGTAATCAAAGAAATCCGCGTCACGTTTGACGTGTATGAGCTTGCTAGCTATGCCTAGCTCCTCACAGATGTGGTGGACATATTCGTTACATAACGGGTGCGTGTTCCCTGTTATCTCTATATATAAGATGTTCCACCTATCGTGGCGCACATTATCGAGAACCCACAGCAAGCTTGCCAAGCTATCTTTACCACCGCTGAATAGGACGGTGAAGGGGCGCTCATTAAGAAATCTGATGATGTCCTTGGACAACCTCATGGCCTTCTTAGGATCTCTTCTTTCACGTAACGCCTACCCTTTGACGTTAAGTACCACACGGGGGTCTTCCTGAAGCGGTACATCATCTTGTCGCGATCCCATATCGCCACTTCGCTCCACTCGCACTCTATGTATCCCATGCCCGCCAGCTCGGATAATCTACCGCTTAGAGAGTTGCCAGAGACCCTTATGCCCTGCTCGAATAGGTATCCCTGTATCTTCCGCTTTGGCAGAGCCCCGTGCTCCCAGAGGATCTTTAGGATCTCTCTATGCAGGGGGGAGAGCTTGCGTATCCTGTCAGCGTAGTGAGCGCCCATCCCCTTGCGTCTCTCCCTGGGGACCTTGACCACGAACTTATGGCCACACTTTGGACAGGTGACCATTATGATGGGCATCGCGTCTCACCCCTTCGACATTATGAAAGCGGATTTTCTATAGATGGCGATGATCCGTCGCCGGCGCTGAGGGATGATAGTAGACATATCGTGCGTCTCCACCCTCCAGCCGTACCTCAATAATACTTCCTTGATCTTGTTGGCGACCACGTTCTCGTAGAGCGCGAGTGGTGGATTATGTCTCCTCACGAATTCGAGATACCAGGTGGTGAGGGGTAAGGTGCCCTTAAGCTCTAGACCATACATCTTCGAGAGCGCCCTTAGCACGGAATAGTCCTCACAAGGGGGAGATGCTACTACTACATCGAACTTCTCGCCAGGCTCGTAATTCCTCACATCGCTACAGATCACGTTAAAGTCCCAGTCCTCCACGTGACCCTCTGTCAGTTGCTTAAGTCTCCTGAAATTCAACTCCAAGTACTGGCACTTTCGCCTGTCTATCTCCACCATTTCAACATATCTGCAATGGCCCGTTAATACGAACCCTAAGCTCCACCCGCCCACGCCAGCGAATAGATCTAGCAATCTACCCTTTACCTTAAATCGTAAAAAGAGGTGGCGAGCATAGAGGGGGGGCATGGCCTCTCCTAGCCACTTCCACCTGGTAGTCTCCTCCGAGGGGAAGTGCCAGAATGATGGGAATGATTGTGCATATAGAGCTACTTTAAACGACTTGATGTCAGGCCGAATCCTGAACGCTCGCCCGCCAGGGTGCCAACTATCCGAAGTTATCGTGTACCACACGCGTCATCCCCCTAATACCTTTGCTAGCCACTTGAAGAAATAAGCTAGCAACTCGAAGATGCCCCTTATCGCCACCATTATTAAAGAGACCCATAGCGCCACTAGGATCACACCAGATGAGACCGCTAAAATTAACCTAAGGGTGAACCAGAGGTCACCCATCTCTCCTCACCTCTATTAGTGAAATGCCAACTCTCTTACACTCATCTATTAAGAGCTGGGCGTAAGTCTTATTCACACCGTATTGCTCAATCTCGAAGGGATAGAATTCTTTCCAGCCATTCTCATACCTACCAGCTAACACGCCTAGCATGATGTCATTCCCATGCCATATCATCTTGATGGAGGCGTATGGATAGATATTGCTCTCGGTCTCGTGTATGTAGTTGACCACCAAGACCCTCCTCATCCTCACTCCCTTGCCGAAATACGCCACCAGCTTCTCGCTATCGCCACGCCACCAGCCAGTCTCCCTGAGTAGCTCTCTCAACCTAGGCCACTCCTCCTTGGGGAAGATTGCCAGGACCTCCACATCCATGTAAGCATTCTTCCAGAAATCCGCCTTGGAGCGGGGGTAGGATCGGAAAAGAGTTAGGCCTCTAGCAGTCATTAGAGATGCCATGAGTTGCGCCCTTATCTCCACCTTTCTCCTCCTCCACCCGTTCATGCCCTCTCACCCCCCACCTCAGCGACTAGGAGCGCCTTGATTACCTCCCTTATCTCGTCGTTTATCTGTGCCACGCGCTTGCCATTGTAGCCCTTGGCCACGTCCCACACTAAGCCTATGATGTGGCTGGTCTTGATGTGGAGCCTGGACTGTATCTGGTCAAGGGTCTTGCAGAACCTCTTGACCTGTGCCTTGACCTCCTCATCCGTTACCTTCCCATTCTTCCTGAGGGAGAGGTAGACCTTGACGTAGCTCCAACCTGTCATGAGCTTGGAGATGTAGTAGAGTCTCCTGTCCAAGTCATCGTGTATCTTAGCATAGGTGAGTATGGCGCGAGCAATTACGCGCCACCTAGGCTCATTATTTTCTCTCTTAAGGCGATCTATCGTCTGGGTGATTGGGGCGGGCACGTTTATCCTCATCCAACCCGACTTGCCACCACTCATAGGTCCTCTCACCGTGTACCATAATTACTTGCATGGTATTTAAGGATTTCCGTGTGGGGTGGATGTAAAAAAGGGGGCTTACTCGCCAGAGACAAGCTTCTGTAGGATCTCGCGCTCCTCAGGTGATAATGACTCCAGCCATTTCTTTAGTCGCTCCTCCCTCTGCTTGCGTCTCTCCTCCTCCTCCAGCTTGATCCTCTCCTCCTCTGCCTCCCTCACTAGCTCGTGTAGCTTGTCTATCACCTCGGGATCTATCGGGATCACGGCCATGACCCCGAACTTGCGCGTGTTGATGCGCACCAGGGCTGTGACCTTCTGCTTGAGCGTTCTGCCCCGCACCCTACGCGGTAGTATGGCCACAGCGTAACCCATGTCGTACTTCGAGTATGGCTCGCCATCCTCCTCCAAGACCTTAACCCAGTCGGCCTTCAGGAACTCTCTTAGCTGGGTCTCCAACTCCTCGATGCTCAGAGACCCCTTCTTGGATTTCTTCTCGGGCATGGCCATTCACTTCAGTTTTATCATGTAGACGTAATCTATCGTG
>QMRZ01000071.1 GCA_003649495.1 Thermoprotei archaeon
CCTATAGGAGCGCGGGCATCGAGCTCACTGAGCAGCTGATCACGAACGTCTTAAAGACCGCTGCGAGGTATAGGGAGTTGAGGCATGGGGGGCAGGGAGGTCGTCGAGGAGCTGGAGAAGCTGATCTCTGAGCAGAGGAACCCGAGGACAGCTAACATAGACGAGCTGAGCGTCGAGGAGATACTCAGGGTGATCAATGAGGAGGACAAGAAGGTCGCGTACGCGGTGGAGAAGGAGATACCGAACATCGCGAGGGCCACGGAGGCCGTGATAAGGGCGCTGAAGTGCGGGGGCCGCGTCTTCTACGTGGGCGCGGGCACTAGCGGGAGGCTAGGCGTGATAGACAGGGCTGAGCTGATCTCGACCTTCGGCATGGACCCGAGGAAGGTGATACCAATCCTGGCTGGCGGGCCTAAGGCGATGTACGGCCCCTCTGAGATGGCTGAGGATAGGGAGGAGAATGGCGCCAGGATAATCGCCAGGTACAGGGTGTGCGAGAGGGACGTGGTGATAGGGATCTCCGCCAGCGGGAGGACCCCATACGTGGTGGGGGCGCTGAGGGAGGCTAAGAGGAGGGGCGCGACCACGGTGCTGATAACGGTGAACCCGGGCGCCAAGGCGGCAAAGTACGCGGACATAGTGATATGCCCCGTGGTGGGGCCGGAGGTGATAATGGGGTCTACCAGGATGAAGGCGGGGACTGCGCAGAAGATGATCCTCACCATGATGAGCACCACCGCCATGATAAAGCTGGGCAGGGTTAAGGGGAACCTCATGGTGAACCTCCTGCCGATAAGCACTAAGCTCAGGGAGAGGGCGAAGCGGATCGTCATGATGGAGACCGGCGCCAGCTACGAGGAGGCCTCCAGGATCCTCGAGGAGACGGGCTATAACGTGAAGCTAGCGATATTGATGCTCAAGGCGCGCGCGAGCAGGGAGGAGGCCTCAAAAGCCCTCGAGGAGGCTGGAGGGGACCTGGGGAAGGCGCTAGCCATCCTGCAGGCCAGAGCCTGAAGAAACGCCCGCGGCAGGGCGGTCGCGCCTAAGCCTGCCGAGAATCCTCATGACTGTGGAGCGCGGCACGCCTAGGAGCTCCGCAATCTCACGCGGCTCTCGATGTCCAAGCTTTAGCGCCTGCTCAACTAGGTACTCGAGAGCCAGCTCCCTCACCCTAGCCTTCAGCCTCCTGCTGACCCTGATGGAGTGGGCCTCCTCCATAACCTCCAGGGTGTCGAGCAGCGTGAGGGCTAGCTTCCCCCGATTCTCCTGGCTTAGCAGGTCCTCCAGCACTACTCGCCACTTGAGCCTGCGGGCCCTCACGATCCTACTGACATCCTCCACATCGCGCTCCCGCCCCGAAACCGACTTGAGGAACACCACGTCCTCCAGGGCCATCATCCTGAGATGGAGCTTGCCGTATGCGACTCCCCTAGCCGCCCTCCTCACCATATCTCGCGTGATTACTACGCTCCCCACCTCTCCCAGGAATAGGTCCACCCTTAAGCTACCCTTCTCGTAGACTGTGGCGCGCCTGGGCTCAGCCTCGGCCAGTGGGGTAAAGCCAGCTTCCTCGAGCGCGTGCATCAGGCTTCGAAGCTCCTCCTCAGTGAGCACTAGGAGGTCTACATCCTTAGTGGAGGGCTTCAGCTCTTCTACCAGCAGGTTAAAGCCTCCGAAAACGTAGGCATACACCTCCTCTGCTAGGGCCCTGCCCACCTCCCTGAAGTACTCCTCCAGCACGTGGGCTGGCAGAGCTGGCCGCAGCTCCACAGAGTAGAGCTCTGCTAGCTCGCGGAACTCGTCCCAGGGGAGGAACGAGTCGTAGTGCTCGACTGGCACTCCACTCACGTAGTCATCTAGCTCTAGGACTAGGGGGAGTGCGGGAGTGCCCCTTGCAGCTGCCCTCAGCCTGCCTCGCCGCACTTTATCGATGTTCTTGGCGTAGACCACGGCAGCGAGAGTCCTCTCATACCTGCTCCTCGACGCCAGTAGGGCGTGGACTATCGCCTCCTCGAGCCCCACGGGCATGGGGGGCTGCACGTAGTAGTCCCAGCTCGTGGACACCTCTACTGAGTACTCGCGGAAGACGGTGAATGCCGTAGGCGTGCCCCGCGCCTCCCTCCCCCTGGGGACCCTCTTCACTATGAAGTGATCGGCGTAGAGCACCTCGGCGTAGGGCTCGACAACGGCCACCATCCTCCTGAGCCTCAGCAGCTCAACGAGCTTCGCTACATCCTCGTCCACCACCTCTAGCCTATCGCCCTCCCGCCTCACTACTCCCAGCTCACAGAGCCTCGAGAGGTACCTGTGGATCGTGCTCCTCGAGACCCCTAACAGCTCCGCCAGCCTGCTGGCTGAGGCCCCCCTCTGGACGTGGTCAAGAATCTCCAGCGTCCTCCCGGCTAGGAGGCGTGAGAGATCGTACTTCGCCCTAATCCTCTTCAGCAGGTGCTGCAGCTCGAGGCTCGCCACCCTGGCGACGCCGCCCCCATACTCCACGAGGCCCGCCTGCTTGAGCTCGGCGAGGATGCGGTACACCTGAGCTCTGCTCAGCCCCGCCCTCTCCACCAGGCACTTAATGGGGAGTTCACCGTCTAGGAGAGCTGTGAGCACCGCCGCCCTGCTCATTGTCTCATTTTATGAGACGATCCAGCTATATATGTCTCATTTTCTGAGACATTTACTCACTGGTAGCGTCCATGCCTCCTGATAAGTCTCACGAACTCCAGGTAGTCGCGCAGGGGCACAGTGGGGGGCACGGAGTGGTCGGAGGCGGCCACGTAGCCTCCTCCCCGGGCCGCGGTGGGTAGCTTGGAGAGGACCTCCCTGCGTATGGCGCTCGGGCCGCTGGAGAGGGCTCTCACATCCATGTTGCCTATGAACGCCAGCCTATCCCCGTACAGCTCCTTCAGCTCCCTGACGTCCATCCCGGCCTTAGCCTCGAGGGGGTGTAGGGCCGTGAACCCGGCCTCCAGGAAGTGGGGTATGAGAGGCTTGACGTTGCCGTCAGTGTGGAGCACGGCGGGGAGGCCGCGGCGCCTGAAGGGCGAGACTATCCTGGAGTGCTGAGGCATGACGAACTCCCTGTAGAGGCGGGGCGAGATGAAGGGTCCATTCTTGTAGGCGAGGTCATCCCAGACCCAAACCCCGTCCACGCCAGCGTCCAGCATGGCTCTAGCCACCTCGGCCAGGAGCCTCCCGACCTTGTCGAAGATGTACCTGAGCATGCGGGGCTCCCTGTAGAAGAGGCGGAGTATCCTGTCAACTCCCTCGCCCACTATGTGCCTGACGTACTCGAAGGGGCCTAGCACGCCAGCCACTACGAAGAAGTCCTCCTGTAGCCTTGCCACTGCCTCCTCTAGATCCCGCCTGTAAGGGTACCTGCTGCTCGATATCCTGAAGGGGAGCTCAGGGTCCAGCAGGGGCTCGTAGAATTCGATGAAGTCCTCCAGGCTCTCCACAGCTGGCGCGACTGGGAGGGGGGTCCCGCTCCTCCCCCTCCAAGACCTCACGCGCACGCCGAACGAGTCCCTCATCTCAACCCACTCCACGTCCTCCCTCAGCACTACCGTGTCGAACTTGGGGGAGACGTCGACGCCCATCACGTAGATGTCCATGCCGAAGTACTTCTGCAGCGACGCAGTGCGGGGGAGGCCCTCAGTCCTCCACCTATCCACAGTCTCGGGCCAGAAGAAGTCGACGTAGCCCACCCTGTCGGCCTCCTCAAAGCTCAGCAGCGCGTATATCCTGTCCCTCGAGTTCACGTGGATACACGTCATCACACGGATATAGGCTTCCCGCCCGGCCGTTAACGGTGTTACTGGCCCTCCCCCGGCCAGTACTCAGGGGGGAGGGGATGGTGTATGGGGATCCGCCCCTACTCTTCTACGCCTCAGCGCTGGCCGCCGCGCTGCTCGGCAACTCCAGGCTGGGGGTCAGCATGCGGTGGCGCGTCTCTCTGGCCTGCCAGTCCTTCCAGCCTACCTGCTTATCAGGCTGGCGGGGGGAGGGGTGGCCGCAACAGCCGCCACGGCTGGGCAGGCTGCTATGGCTGTACGGGATCCGCCGGGGCGGTTGAGTTAATGTTTATAATATTGTATTCATATGAGTATATGTGAGTGTAGTCATAAGCGTGAGGGTTAGGAGGGAGTTGAAGGAGGAGCTGGAGAGGCTGGGGGTGAACATAGCAGAGGAGGTGAGGAGGTTCCTGGAGGAGCTAGCGTGGCGCGAGCGGGTTAAAAGGGAGGTTGACCGCATCAACGCACTCTTGGAGAGTGTCAAGCCCTCACCCGAGGGCTTCGCCGCCAGGAGCGTTAGGGAGGATAGGGATGAGGGTCATTGACGCATCAGTCCTAGTCAAGTACTTCGCTAAGGAGAGTGGCTGGAGGGAGGTGCCGCGGCTCATCAAGGAAGGCGTGGCGAGCGTTGAGCTCATTGTGAAAGAGGTTGCTAACGCGCTCTGGAAGAAGGTTAGAGCTGGCGAGATGGAGGCTGAGGTGGCTCTCAAGCTCCTAGAGGCCATCCCCAGGATAGTTAGGATAGAGCCGCAGGCCCCCCTCATCCCCCGGGCTTTCGAGATAGCCCTCCATCACGCCATTACGGTCTACGACGCCATCTACATAGCGCTGGCCGAGAGTAGGAGGTGTGAGCTGGTGACGTGTGATGAGGGGCAGGCGAGGGCTGCAGAGAGGGTCGGCGTGGCGATCCTCCTCCTGTAGCAGCGAGCGCGGGCAAAGGGTTATTTCCCGCCCCTCCCTGGTATCCTGATGAAGGCGCTGGGGCCTGGTGAGAAGGCTCCCGTGGAGGTAAACGTCGTGATAGAGATACCCCAGGGAGGGGGCGTGAAGTACGAGATGGATAAGGAGTCAGGCGTGCTGGTTGTGGACAGGATACTTTACACCTCGATGGTCTACCCATTCAACTACGGCTTCATCCCTGGGACGCTGGAGGAGGATGGGGATCCCGTGGATGTCCTCGTCCTGGGCTACGAGCCCGTGCTGCCGGGCGCCGTGATAAAGGCTAGGCCGATAGGAGTCCTGCTGACGAGGGATGAGAAGGGGCCTGACGCGAAGATCGTGGCAGTCCCCGCCCCGAGCATAGACCCCCGCTTCGCCGAGGTGGACGACATCTCCAAGCTGCCGGAGGCAGTGAGGAGGAAGGTGGAGCACTTCTTCGAGCACTACAAGGAGCTTGAGCCGGGCAAGTGGGTCAAAGTCGAGGGCTGGCGGGGCAGGGAGGAGGCGCTCAGGAGGATCAGGGAGGCAATTGAGAGGTACAAGGCTCAGAAGTAGCTTCTCTTTTCCAGATTTTTGGCGGGTAAAAGGTGTGCAAATGCACACCTTATGCCGGGGGAGGTGCTCAAGTTTAAATAGGGGGAAGTCCTACCCCCAGTGGTGCAATGGTGGAGGGTCAGTTCGCTCGGTCGTTTGTAGCTAACCTCGAGCACTGGGTAGAGGCTCAGAAGCTGGTGTTATCCTCAGTCAGGAAGGTTGAGGAGCAGCTCAAGGACGCGGATAGGCTTGAGCTCATACTGGCGACCAGGATGGCGTTCAGGCACATGATCAGGACCCTGGAGGCGTTTGACAAGTGGCTGCAGGACCCGTTCATCATAGGCCACATGCCCCGGGAGATGCTTGAGGAGGTGCAGAAGAAGGCTTGGGAGCTCCTCAAGCAGCTCCTCGAGCTGGACATAAGCCACACCACGCAGTTCAAGGACTACATGCTGAAGCTGGCTAGGGAGGGCAAGCTCAACCCACTGCTGGCAGCTCAGAGGAGGGAGGAGAGGGGGACCCCAGGCGTCTTCTAGACCCTTGAGGAGGCCCTGCTATCTCCTCTCGATAAAGCCCGTGTTTGGGGAGCAGATACTGAGCGGCGTTAAGGGGTACGAGCTGAGGAGGAGGGGCAGGTTCGAGCCGGGGTCCATAATGGTGCTCTACGAGTCCTCGCCAGTCAGAGCGGTGGTAGGCGAGTTCAAGGCTGGCAGGGTGTTCAGAGTGGAGCTGGACGAGCTACTGGGGATGCTAAGGAGGGGGGAGCTGAGGGGGTGTGGAGAGGCGGATGTGCCCTATGTCCTGGGCGCGCGCAGGGTCGTGGTGATAGAGGTGGTGGAGCCCCTGAGGTATCCGAGGCCCGTGACGCTGGCGGAGCTGCGCAGGCTGGTGCCTGGCTTCAGGCCGCCGGTCAGCTACGCCAGGTTTGACGAGTACTATGAGGCTGTGAGGCGGGCGGCGTTCGAGGTGTTAAGGAATGAAAGCCTTAAAGGGGCCGGATTCGTCTACTAGGCTGGTGTTAGGTGAACTCAAATGCGCAGAGGCAGGGTTGACGAGATAGAGCTGAGGGTCGCCGAGCTGAGGCACAGCGAGGCTGGGAGGGGCAGAGTCAGGATAGACGAGGAGGCTATGAGGAAGCTGGGGCTCACTGCAGGCGACGTGGTGGAGATAGAGGGCAGGAAGAAGACAGTGGCGGTCGTGTGGCCGGGCTACGCGGAGGACAGGGGCACGGGCATCATAAGGATGGATGGCTGGACTAGGAAGAACGCGGGCGTCAGCATAGGGGAGAAGGTCAGGGTAAGGAGGGTGGAGGTGAGGACAGCCACGATGGTCAAGCTGGCGCCCACCTCCATGAGCCTGACGGTGGACGAGAACTTCGTCTCCTACGTGAAGAAGAGGCTGCTGGATAGGCCGCTGATGGAGGGCGACGTGGTCCAGGTGCCAGTGCTGGGCCAGATGATACCCTTCACAGTCGTCACCGTAAAGCCCTCCGGCCCCGTGGTGATAGGCGAGTCCACCCACCTGATAATACTCGAGAAGCCCGTTGAGGTCGGCAGGATACCCAAGGTGACGTACGACGACATTGGGGACCTGGAGGAGGCTAAGCAGAAGATTAGGGAGCTCGTGGAGCTCCCCATGAAGTACCCGCAACTATTCAAGAAGCTGGGCATCGAGCCGCCTAAGGGCGTGCTCCTCTACGGGCCCCCAGGCTGTGGCAAGACCCTGCTGGCGAAGGCCGTGGCTAACGAGACTGAGGCCTACTTCATAGCGATTAATGGGCCGGAGATAATGAGCAAGTTCTACGGCGAGAGCGAGCAGAGGCTGCGCGAGATATTCGAGGAGGCTAAGGAGCACGCGCCAGCGATCATATTCATCGATGAGATAGACGCGATAGCCCCCAAGAGGGAGGAGGTCACGGGCGAGGTTGAGAAGAGGGTAGTGGCCCAGCTATTAGCGCTGATGGATGGCCTGGAGGCTAGGGGCGACGTCATAGTGATTGCCGCGACTAACAGGCCCAACGCGCTAGACCCGGCGCTCAGGAGGCCCGGCAGGTTCGACAGGGAGATCGAGATACCCGTCCCCGACAGGAGGGGGAGGCTGGAGATACTCCAGGTGCACACCAGGAACATGCCGCTCGCCCCCGACGTGGACCTGAAGAAGATAGCCGAGATGACTCACGGCTTCACTGGCGCAGACCTCGCCGCGCTGTGTAGGGAGGCGGCGATGAGGGCTCTGCGCAGGATACTGCCCAAGATAGACCTGGAGAAGGAGGAGGTTCCGCCTGAGGTGCTGGACAGCCTGGAGGTGACGATGGAGGACTTCCTGAACGCGTTCAGGGAGATCACGCCCAGCGCCCTGAGGGAGATCGAGGTGGAGATACCGAACG
>QMRZ01000072.1 GCA_003649495.1 Thermoprotei archaeon
CGCCAAGAGGCTCTACACGCTCCTAGTCCTGAAGCTACTCTACGACCATGCCCTGCTGCGGGGCATGCGGGACCAAATAGCTCACATGACACTGGTCGAGGAGGCTTGGAACGTGGTGCCCTACAGGAGGCTTCACGACGAGCCCTCCATTGGTGAGAGGCTGTTCGCAGAGCTTAGGAAGTATGGTGAGTGTCTCGTGGCCATAGCACAGAATCCATCGGAGATAGCGTGGAGCCTCTCGAATAACGCGGAGATCCTCATAATACACTCGATGCTGGCCCGGGAGGTGGAGGTGTTAGGGCTCACCGAGCTGCGGGAGGTCATCAGCAGGCTGAAGAGGGGGGAGGCAGTGGTGGTGGAGAGGGGGAGGATTAGGAGGATAAGGGTCAGGCGGTACGTCCCTCACCCCGCCCACGCCTAAGCCCTGCGGCTGGGTGGGGCCATCGAGGGCACGGCTGGCGCCTGAGTCAACATTAATATTCGTGCTCCACAGGGGGGACTGGGGTCAGCAGTGAGGATTAGGGAGCGGAGGCTACGCATCAGGAGGAGGGATGAAGTGCCGCGGGGGCAGGCCCGCATGAACCCCAAGGCTATGGAGTACTTAGGCATCAGGGATAGGGTGGAGATAGTGGTAGGCGGCAAGAAGAGGCTGGTCTTCAGAGTGCTGGGGCTCGACTCCGTGCCTGAGAACGAGGTGTGGTGCAACGCGGATGAGCTGAGGGAGCAGGGCATCGCCGATAACACCATCGCGGCTGTCAGGGCGCCCCTGGCGACCACGGGGGTGCGAGCGTGAGCATAGAGGTGGGATCGGGGAGGCCCACCACCGCTGATGAGAGGCTAGCGGGGATCCTGAGGAGCGAGCTGATGACTGCCAAGGAGATGCTCAAGAGCATAATCAACGTCCTCAGGGGGGTTGGGGAGGCGGAGGAGGCTGAGCTCAAGAGGGTGTTGAAGGAGATTGGCGAGGGTAAGAGGAGGATAGAGCTGCTCCAGAGGGAGTTCCTGGACTACTTCTCCAGAGTGGCGCCCTCCCTCTACAATAGGGAGGAGTGGATGGGGATGTTCGCGAAGATCTCCGGGATCGTCGACAAGCTGAGCGGCATAGCCTACAGGGCCGAGTACCTGGCATCCAAGTCGTGGAGACTCCCCAGGGGTGTGCGTGAAGCCCTCGTGGAGCTAGCGTCCTCGCTGCTCTCGATAATAGACCAGTACCTCCTAATGATGAACGTGGCGCTGAGCGAGGTGGACAAGGCGCTGGAGGCGCGGCGCAGGATAGCGCTCACCGAGGCGGAGATAGACTCCAGGTACAGGCGCGCCACCTTCGCCATACTCGACGCCCCCATCTCAGCCCCCTGCGCCATACTGCTCCTCTACATCGCGGAGATGCTCGAGGACGTGTCGGACTTGGTTAACTCGGTCGCGGACGACCTGTACCTAGTGGCGCTCTCCTCGGCTTAGCCGAAGAACTCGAGTAGCGTCCGCTGCCCTCTCTCGAGCAGTTGCTGGTCCTTAACGCCGAAGTACTCGAGGATCCTCAGAGCTGCTGGGAGCACCTGCTTCCTCACGTAATAATCGTAGTCTATCTCCTCGGGGCTCTTAACCAGGATGTAGGGCACGGCCTTGTCAGCCAGCTTGCCAGCCCCCTTGCATATGACGAAGCCTATCTTCTCACCCTTCCCCACCCTGTAGCCCGCCTCTATCAGCCGCCTCGCGGCCACGACGTGCGCGGCCTCAACCTCGTAGTCCTCGAGTGACTTGCTGAGAGTCTTCCATATTATCAGCTTCTCGAGCGGTATCTTGCCAGCCCTCAGGTCGTCTATGACTCCCCTCACGTAGTCGACGGCCTTGGTCACGTCGCCCTCCCGGAGCACGATCTCTATAACCCTCTCCTGCACCTCCTTCGCTATCTCAGCCCAATCGCCCCTAACCGCCTCGAGGCCGACGACGTCCACCCTGCCGTCCTCTAGGAGGCCGCAGTAGCGCTTCTTGGCCTCCGTGAAGAATACCTTCTTGTATATTTTATCCACCTTTATGTCCAGGTCCAGCCGCTCATTGATGATCCTTATCAGCTTCTCCACCTTATCCGGCACGTACTTGACGAATATGCTGTCAGTGTCGCCGTATATCACCGTGAGCCCCAGCTCCCTAGCCATCCTTATGGTCTCAGTGATCACGCGCCTGCCCCAGGCAGTCGTGGCCTCCGCCACCTCCCTCTTGTACCACCGAGCCCCCACCCATCCACAGTAGCCGTAGGTTGCGTTAGCTATCACCTTCAGGGCCTTCTGCCTCTCGTCCAACACCCTGTACTCCGGGCTCTCCGGGTCCAGCCCCTTCATCTGCTCCCTGATCCTCCTCCTAGCCTCAAGCAGCCTCTCGAGGACCCTCTTGTAGAAGCCTGGCGGGCTCTTCCTGAACCTGTGCCCCACCTCAGGGGCCACGTAGACCTCGTCGGGGCTCACAGGCACGTCGGGGGGCACGTAGGTGTCGGGCGATATGTTGTACTTTATCATCAGGTTGGGGTACATGGAGCTGAAGTCGAGGACGGCTATGTTCTCGTGCACTCCTGGCCTGGGCCTCAGCACTATCGCGCCCCTATATTTCTCGTAGGGCCTCTCCACCCTGTTGGGTATCAGCTCCCCGAACTTGTAGGCGGCCCTCATCAAGTGCCACTCAACCCTGTAACCCACAGACGCGGCCCCTACCTGGTCTAGGGTGAGGCCCACGATGTTCGCGAGCTGTATCGCGAATGGGAGGAACTTCTCCCCAAGCCCGTACGTGCTCTCGACGTCGTCCCTGGCGTACTGGAGCAGGATGGGCCGCTTAGCTGGGTCGTCCCAGTACTCGTGTATCCGTGCCCCCTCTATCAGCACCCGCTCGCTCTTCTTCTTGACGCCTAGGTAATCGGCAACGTTCTCCAGCGTCTTGACCTTGACCTCCCCTATCTCTTCAGCGAAGTCGTAGAGGTCAACGTTAGCCCTCCCCACTACCGAGTAGTGGCCATAGACGCTGGGTGCTGGCTCGCCCCCTCCCCTGGAGACATCAAGCCTAATCCTGTGAACCCTGCACCTCGCGAGGAGGTACGGCCAGTCAAACCTATTGCTATTATAACCTATTACCACGTCGGGATCAAACGATACGAGGTCCTCGGCGAACCTCTTTATAGCCATTCTATCGTCCTTGCCGTCTGCTGTGAATAGCTTGACCTCGCCATCGCTCCTAGCCGCGGCTATCACTATCACGGGATCCCTCTCCGGGTTGGGCTCGCCGAATGGATTGTAGCACTCTATATCGAACGCGTATACCTTAAGCTCGGGCGGGCTGCTGGAGCCCAGGTACTGGGGCCTGCCCTTAGCTAGGTAGACGGCGTCCACCCTCCACCCCGACTCGTTGCGCACCTCCTCGACTTCAACCTCGTGCCATCCACAGGGATAGACGTCGTTATCTATCATGTACCTCATGTAGAACCTGATATCAGCCTCCAACACCTCCTTGACTCCCTCAATCTTGGCTACAGCCTCCCTGAACTGGGGCACTGTCCTGGGAGACGTCAGCGTCACCTTAATGGCCTTGACAGGCCTTCCAAAGTACTTCTTGTCAACTATCTCCACTCCAAGTATATTGTACTTGTTAGAGTACCTGGCAATACGCTCAGCTACCCTCTCCTCCTCGCCCTCCCTCGGCAGTACGTAAATGTACGGCCTGAAGCTCCTATCCAGTATTACGACGCGCCTACCCTCCCTATCTATGCCCCACAGCCTAACCTCTGGAGCTCCCCTAACCACGTCATAGCTGGCATCCAGCAACCAGAACTCGACCTTCATCCTCACCAGTTAAGGCCTGTAAGCGCCTTTAAACTTAGGGGGTCAGAAGACTCTCACACGCTTCTAGGCTCTGGATCTCTATCCCTCACGTAAGGCGTCCGGACTTATAGCCCCTAGGGACGTAGGTCTCTCGATGCTTCTCCCTGAGCGCCTCTAATAAGGGGGTCACTGGGTCGTCAGTAAGGTTTATTAGATCTCCTAAACTCACAAGCTCGCGCTTAAAGTCCTCCAGCTCCGCTTCCGTCACGGTTGCTGTGACGATGTTAATGCCGCCCGTCTCATTAAGTGAGTAGCTTAGGGCGTAGCGGGATAGTGCCTCTCGGAGCCTTTTTTCTTCTCCCTTAATAATCGCTTTGATGAGATGCCTCCTCTTAGCAATTCTAGCTAATGCCTCCCCATAATCATTGTATATGGCTTCCATCCTTCCCTCATACATCACCGCGACCCTGCCTGGGAGCTCATGTATATCAAGGGGATTATGAGTCACTATCAGTACGCATCTCTCTCTAGCTTCTCTCCTCACGAAATCGAGGACCACAGCTCTAGCAGCGGCATCTAGACCAGCTAGTTCATCCGCTATAAGCACCACTGCCGTGTCAGCCAGCATGAGCTTGGCAAACTCGAGCTTCCTCCTAGTGCCGGGGGAGAGATTCATCAGTGGCTCATCAGCGTACTCGGTCAGCCGCAGTAGGCTTAGCACATCGTCTATTTTAGAGCAGTCCTCCCCCCTAAACTCGCAGTAAAGCCTCAGGTACTCTCTAGGAGTTCTGAGCCCGAAAGGAGGAGTTGCTGGCTCCTGCCTAGCCACAGCCACTAGCCTCTTAGCGCTAGGATGCGAGTGCACGTTAGTATCACTAATCCAGACAGCTCCTCTCCAGGGTCTCAGGATACCAGCTATTGCATGAACTAACGTAGTCTTCCCTGCCCCATTTGGTCCGACGATGAATGTGACCCCCTTATCAGCGCTGAAGCTAATATTTTTTAACACAGCCTTTCCCACGACGTATCCAAACACTATACTTAGGACTTTAAGTAGCATAAGCCGGAATTTTTTTTATATTTCCTCCTCTTATATATGTCGGAATGGGTAAGGGGTATCCCCTCTGTGGGAGTTGCCCCCCCGAGACACTTTACGAGATCGTGAAAGGAAGTGGTTATTGCCAGCAAAATTGCCACTACATTGGTTCAACGGTAACCTGTGAGGTATATGTGTGCTACATAGTAGATTGTTATATTTGGAATCCAGAAGAGGACACAGGAGGCCCTATTATAGCCACTGCTTACGAGCCATACAGGTATGTAGGAGACCCCTTTATATGGGGGAGCAGAATAATAGTTAGTGCGAATCCTGAGGACCTTGAAGAGCTTGCTGTCGATCTCTCAGAAGGAGGTTTGAGGCTCTAGTAATGAGGCTGTTACTGATAGCCGATATAAGTGGATCCTCTTATACTAAGGTAGCCGTTGAGCTGATGAAGCGATGGGCTAAGAAAGGAGTGGAGCTGAAGCTTGCGGCTCCGCTTTTATCGCCTCCGTTCAGAGGCTTAGAGGCTGGTGCCTTACACTACGTCTATGAGGGTTTCAGCGTACCGTTAATCTCTGGCTACTGTGGAGGAAGAGCCGCGTCATGTGAGCTCATAAAGGCCGCTATGAAGGCTGATGCGGTGATATATTTGTGTGAACCATTACTTATATCATTGAACGATGTTTTCACGACATTAGTTACATTGAAGGAGGAAACCAGGATCTTCGGCCACTTCGCCCTCAACTATTATCCGCTAAATTCGGAGAGGTATAGGGAGAAGCTCGATGCCTGCTTTGACTACATAATACCCCTTACGCGTTATGAGAGTGAACTAGCATCTCAAGTGCTAAAAGAGTGTAAGGTGCTCAGCCCAGTACCTCATGGTGTTGATCTTTCAGTTTATAGACCATCGGCGTGGATGGCTGGCGACATTGGGAGAAGAGTAAAGGATATGGAGGGTTTTAAGGTACTATTCCTAGGCAGAGCTGCTATTTATAAGGATCTAGGCAGGTGGTATAGAGTCCTAGGTGAGTTAGCTGCGAGAAAAGTACCTGTGAGAGGGGTTGTGAAGGTAACGGGCCCTCTCGGAGTTGATGCACCCTTAAGGCCCGAAGCCTTAGAAGACGCGAATAGCCTAAGGGGAAGGATGTTTTACGTGGGCGGCTGGCTTGAGGAAGCTGGGCTTGCATCACTAATCTCAGCATGCGACGTATTTCTCACCACATCTATCTGTGAATGTTTTCTGTTATCTGCGCTTGAGGCTCAAGCCTGCGGTCTTCCCGTAGTCTTGCCTGACCTTCCTTCTTTAAGGGAAGTCTACGGTGACAGCGCTATGTATCTTAAAAGAGAGGGTTGGTGGTATGATGGACTCGGCCTTAAACTGCCATTATCTTCAGTTGAAGATGCGGTCGAGAAACTCTTGCTTCTCTATAATGATGAGGATCTCAGGGAGGAGTGGAGAGCGAAGTCTCTTGAGAACGCTCAGAAGTATACCTGGGATGCAGCTGCTGAAAAGCTGATTAGGTGCCTGGAGGCAGGATGAAGTCCAGCAAGCCTGTCAATATCCTCCTAGTTTTAAAATGGGTTCTCAAGGCAGAGATTAGAAGGGTACCCCTTAACCTGACACGTCTCCTCCTCTCGCTTTATACGGTGACGGCGTACTACGCCTCGATACGGGCTGTAAATGAGCATTATGCTCTACTTAGTGGAGTGGGACTCATTTTGAGCAGAGCCGTGCACAGATACTTCTCTCCCCTCACATCCCCTACTGCCGCTGAGTACGCACCCCTCTGCCTTACTGCAGAGCTGCCTATAAGCTTCTTTCACATATATGCTGCAGCATGGATTTCGTCTACGTTATTCTCAGCATGCCTCACCCTCCTTAACTTAGTGTTGCTAAGTGCGGCAGTGAGTCTCCTAGCCCCATCACCCCTGATTCTCTCGCCCTTCCTAGCCTTGATGTTGGTAGCCACTAGCGTCTCCACATCAGTGTACTGGGCCACAGTACACTCGATTAATATCTATGCCCAGAACATTGCTTTAGTCGCCTTAGTCAGGTTAGCTGGCAAAGCGCTGAAGGGAAAGAGGCTGAATGTAATGCAGTCCGCTATGAGTGAGTTAATCACAGTAGTGTTTAGCCTAATCTCCCTGTCTTCCCCGGTGTATTTCACCTTAGACTCTATGCCGTGGTGGGCCAGGCCACTGGCGCTCGTTAACCCCACGACGTATGTCATCGAGTATGGGAGGGGAAATTTGGATGCTATGAGTGCGGCAGCGCGCTTATTAGTGCTTAGTTGCACGCTAGCATTTCTTAACGTCTTCCTTTTCAGGTATTTAAGTTCACGAGGTCGTTGGATGGTACCACAGGCCTGAAGCCCGCCCTAGGCTGGCACGAACTCCTCCTTGACCCCGCTGTTATCTATCACGAGTAGGTCCACTCCGTCGCCACTGACAGCGTCTCTGCTGAATGCAGCTTTTACGGCCTTTAAGGCTAGGCTGCGCGCATCCTCCAGGCATATGCCGCGCTTATACTCACCCTCTATGATGCTTATCGCGAGCTGCGCCCCCGTTCCCAGGGCGGCGTACTCCTCTTCTATTATCGCGCCGAGAGGATCTAGCACGTAGATGTGCGGCCCCTCCTCATCCACCCCGCCAACG
>QMRZ01000073.1 GCA_003649495.1 Thermoprotei archaeon
CCTGCTCTCACAGCCCCTACCCGTTATAGGCTTGGCGGGCCGTTACCCCGCCAACTACCTGATGGGACGCAGCCCCATCCTCGGGCGGACGCGGCGGGCATGGCGCCGCGCCCCTTTCGGCGCGGACCCATTCCAGGTGTCCGCGCCTATCGGGGATTACCCCCAGTTTCCCGGGGATATCCCCGTCCCGAGGGTAGGTTAGCCACGCGTTACTGAGCCGTCCGCCGGGCCCCGCCATTGCCCGGGGCCCCGACTTGCATGGCTTAGCCCCACCCCGATAGCGGTCGGGTCCGGCAGGATCAACCGGAGTCGGCGGCTGCAGGCGGGGGAGCACCTGCACTAGCGTGCCCCCCAGGCACCGCGCCGAACTCTCTTAGGCCCGAACCTCCAAGCCCCCCCTCGCCTGGGGGCTTGGTTTGTTCGGGCCCGCACGCTGTCGCCGTGGCCGGAGGCCATCCCTTCATTGGGGGAGGGTTCACCTCCCCCATTATCCGGGTGAGCCGCCGGAGGGCCACGGCGCAAGTCTATTGGAGCTCAGGAGGTTTTTATACTTTTCTTCCGAAGTTTGGCTGTCAGCTCGAATAACGCCTCGACGGCGGAGTAGGGGAGAGATGGAGTAGAGCGGCTGAGCTCCTCTAATAGCTCACGAGATGAGGCTAGGAGGTAGGCGGGGGGTAGGCGTGCAGCTAGCCGCGGCTCTAGCAGGGCCAGCGCCTTAACGCTAACTCCGCTCAGCGGGTACGAGACTCTGAATAGCATGTCAAGTAATAAGCCTCTTAGATCCCCCAGCCACACCTCGCTCATGGCGTAAACCGCCAGGTCCTCGAGGGCATCAGGCATTACGAGCAGCGGATCCCGGGCACCGCGTAGGCGTGCTAGAACAGCTAGTCTGAAGTCAGTATAGGTATCATGCTTAGCCTCCTCGAAGCAGTATTTGATCCCCTCCTCCTCGCAGAGTTCCTCGCATAGCGGCTGGGGTGCTAGCTCAATGGCCTCAATCGTAACTTCGTACGCCTTCTCCACTTTAATGAGCGTCTTCAGCGCGTAGTAGGACTGGAGATCCCCCCTGCACACCATTACGAGATTATCTCCCCTCCGGGGCTTAGCTAACCTGATGCCTCTAAGGAATTTGTACTCAACAATTGAGGCTATACACTTTGCACAAAGCCACCTCCCGCTCTCCACGTCAAGATACTCGGCGTACCTTCCACACTTGTGGCAGAGAGGCATATAAGCTGCCCTCCTCTCCCTCACCTCCTGATGAGGGTCTACTCCTTAAACGTAGCCCCCCGCCCCCAGCTGCTCATTAAGGCCCTCGAGAAGCTGGATTCTCTCACTCTAAGGGGGCCCGTGGAGGTGGGCGACGAAGTCATGAATGGGGTCAGGAGGCTATGTATTGATTACGTCAAGAGGCGGGAGGCTAGCGTAGAGGCCCTAATCAGGATAACATATGCAGTTGAGGCTGGCAAGTGCTGGAGTGATGTGTACCTCTTCACGCTATCGCCTCGAGGCAGCACGGTGGTGGTTCTTGTTAAGCGCATAAGTGGCATGGGGCGGACTGACCCAGACTTCGTGATAGATGAGCTGCTCAGGGTGCTGGCTTCTGAGGAGGCCAGGGGATGCGAGCCCTGAGGAACTTCTCTCGAGGCTTGGAGAGAGGAATGGTCGCGTCAATGCCTAGCTTAGAGGTCGTCAGAGTAGCTTGGTCAGCTGATGGGTCGAGGCTTGAGCCCCTAGCACCTCTAATCACTATCAGGTCCTCGTCAGGCTGCATGCGCGTAGCCATAGCCCAGAAGAGGGCTTCGGGATCGTCGACGTCCACATCCTCATCCACCACTATGGCGATCTTGAGCGATGGGTGGGCAGCAAAGGCGGCTAGGAGGGCGTTCTTGGCGTCGCCATCAACATTCTTTGAGATGGAGATAGCAGCTATCAGCCAGCCACATCCCCCCGTGATCAGCCTAACAGCCTTAACTCTCGGCACCACTCTCCTCACGGAATCCCAGATAGCTGCTTCACGAGGAAAGCCCATGAGCAGCATGTGTTCACGCCCTCCCTGTAGTATGGCGTAGTAATACGCGTCTCTCCGCGCCAAGATCTCCTCTACCTCGAGGACTGGCTGCATCCTCACCTCATCCAGCGTCCCAGTCACATCGACAAAGGGGCCCTCGGGAGCGCTAACGTCCCTGAGCAGCTTGCCCACTATGATTATCTCGGACTCGATGGGGACTGGCAGGCCGCCACGCACTTCAAAGGCCTTAAGCCTCCCCCCAGCCAGTGCATTAGCAACGTCGAGCTCGAAGACGCCGTAGGGCGGTGATGCAGATGCAGCTATGTACACCTCAGGCGGCGCCCCTATGACCACTGCTACGGGCAGATCCTCGCCCCTCTCCACAGCCCTGCGGTACATAGCATACAGGTGCCGCGGCACTATGCGCACAGCTAAGCGCCTGGAGCTCAGCACCAACATCCTGTGTATACTGGCGTTCAGCACAGACCCCCCCGGCTCCCTTGCGATGACCACGGCTGAGGTTATGTAGGGTCCCGCCTCCCCCTCATAGCTCTTAAGCACCGGCAGGTCATTAAGCCCTCTAAGCTTCCTGAAGCCTACGGGCTCACCCTCGACTCTAAGCCGCTGGGGCCTCTCCATCGCCTCCAGTAGCTTGGAGTAAGCCTCAGAGTCGCTCTTGACGCCTAATGCTAGATGTAGTGCGCGCCTAGAGCACAGCAGGTTCCCGATTATGGGAATCGAGAAGCCTGCAGGCCTCTCCAAGAGGACGGCCTTCCGGCCATTGTATTTCAGTAAAATTTGTGCCGCCTCATACTCTGTTGACACCGGATCCGTGATTCTCTTCAGCAGCCCCTCCCTCTCCAACAAGCTTAAGAACTTCCTCAAGGCGACTCATTCTGTCCCTACTGCTTCATTCCATTTAAAACTGTAGTGATGCCACGTCTATAGGGGCTCTCCCACGAAGTTGTGGGCGCTGCAGAGGCTTATGAGCACATAACAGCAATCGGGTTCCTCAACGCCCCCCTCCGCCCTCCTCCTTCTGCCTGCTCAATATCCTCAGGTACTCTGCGCTTATCGTTATGGGGAGGGGGTAAGCAGCCTCAGTGATCTCAACTTTTACCTCTCCCTTAGACTTGTCGATCTCCACTACGCGCCCCTTCATGCCAACGAAGGGGCCGCCGGTGATCTCAACTAAATCATTGATCCTCACCATCTCTATCATGGGCTTAGGCGCCACGAACTTCTCGACCTCTGAGAACTCCATGCTACCCCTCATAAGTCCCCTCACATGCTTGAGGCCCGTGGCCGCTCTCTGGACTGCGTAGGATACATCCGCCTCAGCAACTATGACCCCCCTGAGGCCGGGGAGGACGGCTAGCGAATATACTGGCAGCTTATTCGCCTTAACCCTTTCCTCTATTAGCAGCGCCATCGTCACCTCCTGCCCGAGGGTGACCCTGATGCCATAGAACCTGGCTCTCCTCACGCTCATCTCCACCGCCCGAGCATCATCCCTTATCCGGTGAAGATAACGTTACCGCTGCCCACTATACCGCTGCCCTCCTCCTGAGGTACACTGCTACGCCGAGCGCCACCGCCGCTAGGGCTGCTAGCACTATGACTGCCACGTCCCGGGGGAAGGGGCCTATGCGCACCATCTGGAAGCTAGCGCTCACCAGCTGGAACACGTAGCCTATCGCCCCTAGCAGCGTAAAGCCCACTGTCACTACCTTGAGCGTGGCCCGGTACACCTTGGCGTCGGGCTTCCGCGTGACTCTCAGTGTCCGAGCTAAGTCGCTGATGAAGCCCATGCTGCTACCGGGTGCTCTAAGCTTAAAAAGTCAGCTCTTCAGCAGCATGGCCAGCACGGCCTTAGCGGTGTGCAGCCTATTCTCAGCCTGATCAAATACCACTGACCTATCGCCCTCTAATACCTCCTCTTCTACCTCCTCGCCCCTCCTAGCCGGGAGGCAGTGCATGAAGATAACGTCGCCTCCAGCCGCCTCTAAGAGCTCCCTCGTTACCCTGTAGCGGGGGAGAAAGGCCCTGAGCCTCTGCTCTCTCTCGGATTCCTGCCCCATGCTCACTATCACATCTGTATAGATCACGTCGACGCCCTCCACGGCCGCCACTGGGTCCTCGTAAACTTTTAGGACCCCCCTCACCTCCCCCGCCAGCCTCTCAAGCTCGCGCGTGTCTGGAGCGTAGGGCCCGGGGCAGGCTACCCTCACCTCAACCCCAAGCTTCAAGCCAGCTATTGCCAATGACTGAAACACATTATCACGCCCATCGCCTACGAACGCAAGCTTAACCCTCTCCAGCCTCCCCAGCTTCTCGAGAATCGTCATGTAGTCCGCCAGAGCCTGTAGGGGATGGAACCTGTCGCTAAGCAGGTTCACGACGGGAACGGAGGAGTAGGCTGCAAGCTCCTCAAGCTCCTCGTGCCTGTAGACCCTAGCAGCTATCGCATCGTGATACCTGCTCAGGACACGCGCTGTATCCTTTATCGGCTCCCCGCGGCTGAGCTGTAGCTCATCCCTGCTGTAGACAACTGGCAGCCCCCCCATCTCATAGACTGCCACCGCGAAAGAAGCCCTAGTCCTAGTGGAGGGCTTCTCAAAGATCATCGCCACACTCCTCCCCTCAAGCTCTCGCGTGCGCCGCACCCCCCTAGCTCTTAGGCTCTTGTACAACAGCGCAATATCCAGTAGCTCCAGGATCTCATCCCTCGAGAGAGGCGCCAGCGATAATAGGTGGCGCGCCACGCGGATTTAGTTATGGCTGAGTTAAAAGGCTAGCGCGCTACCCCAATACCCTCTCCAGGAACCACTCAACTCTGAAAGGCATCAAGTCTTCGTACCTCTGCCCAACCCCTATGTACAGCACTGGCTTGCCCGTTGCGTACACGAAGCTGAGGGCGGCGCCCCCCTTAGCGTCGGCGTCGACCTTCGTGAGCACAGCTCCATCCACACCCACGTACTCATCGAACTTCTTAGCCTGGTCCAGGGCGTCATTGCCGGTGAGCGCGTCTCCGACGAATATCCGGTAATGCGGCTTAACAACTCTGGCTATCTTCCTCACCTCCTCCATCAAGTTCACGTCAGTTTGGAGCCTCCCAGCAGTGTCTATAAGCACGACATCCCTCCTACGCCTCCTGGCATAGGCCACCGCGTCATAGGCGACAGCAGCTGGGTCAGCCCCGTAGCCATGGCCCACAACCTCCGCACCTATCGCCTCTGCATGCTCCCTTAACTGCTCGAGAGCCCCCGCCCTCCACGTGTCTGCCGCCGCCAGCACCACAGTGAGCCCCCTCTTGATGAGCCGATACCCTATCTTAGCGATAGTAGTTGTCTTGCCGTGCCCATTGGGGCCCACGAACAGTATAATCATCGGTCTACCCGCACTACAGGCCCTCACCACTTCTTCCTCCAGGTCGAACCACTTAGCCCTCTCGAAGATTCTCACTAACGCCTCCCTCAGGAGGTTCCTAGCGGCCTCCCTCCTATCGCCGAAGCGGGGAAAACGCCTCCCCCGGGCTAGTTCCCGGACGAGCCTAGCGACCTCCTCAGCCGCTTCCAAAGCCACGTCACACTCTACAAGCCTTAGCGTTATCTCGTACTCCATTTCTTCTAGCTCCTCCTCTGAGAGCTTACTCGTGGATAGGAGATCCACTATCCCCCGCAGCGACCTCTTAAGCCCCTCAAGCATCTTACCCGCCACTCCTCGACCTTAGCTCCCTCTCTATCTCCCCCAGCCTGGACACGAGGGATTGGTAGTCGCTCATATGCCTCTGAAGCAGGTCCCTTAGCTTCTGCTCCCTCTCATCGAGATACTTCCTAGCCTCCTCTATGCTCTTCTCCACGAGAATGTTCGCGCCTATCGTGACTAACACCTCACTCTTGCCCGATATCCTAGTCCTCACATACACCCCAGCCCCTATGGGGACCAGGAGCTCCTCGCCCTCCTCCACGATCTCCAGCTCCTCCAATGCGCTCTTAGCGCTAGCCACTTCATTCAGCGTGGCATTTAGCAGCTCAATCCTCCTCCTCACCTCCTCTACCAGCTGGCTCAGCGCCGTGTACTCAGCGGCTAGCCGCTCCCTCCTAGACCTCTCCTCGCTCATCCTCAGTACACCACTATCCTATCAAGTGATAACAACTCCTTGACGTAGGGCTTGGTGACTTCCTCCTCGCTTATCTCCTCAACCTTGAGTATCTTTATGTGCGATCTCTTCAGCTTATGCCTCGAGCCCAGCTCGCTATAGACCCTCTCCACAGCGTGCTCCGGCCTCAGGGCTGGTATCTCCAGCGTGAACTTGCGCCACTCCCCCAGCCTGTAGAGCTTCATCATGCCGCTTATCCTGTAGACCCTCACCTCCCTCCCCATCGCGGTCAGAGTAGGAGAGCTTCCCTTAAAAATTGCGCGAGAACTCTTGCGCCCAGTGGTGCGGGGGCCGGGATTCGAACCCGGGCAGGCCTACGCCAGCGGAGCCTCAGTCTGGGCCCGGGCAGTGCCGGACCGCCCCCTTTGTCCTAGCTCGGGCACCCCCGCCACCTTTACTGCATAGGCAGCATTTCAAAAGCCTTTCCCCCTCAGACGTCAAGCTTAGGAAGGCCCGGCTCCCCCCAGCTAGACTCCTCCAGGTTCTCGTAGGCTAGCTCGGCGGCTAGCCGAGCTAGGCTGTCAACATCGTGTTCCCTCACCAACTTATCGGCCACCTTAGCGGCCAGCTTCTCGAACTTCTTCACAGCTTCACGGCTAAATACACCCTTTTCGCCAGCCGTGTGGAGTTCCTCCAGATCTACTATCTTTGCTCCCTCCCCCTGTGTCCACACAACATCTACGTACGCGTCCACGTACCAGACTGAGCTCGGGGGGCAGGGCTCTATAGGCGTGTTGATATTAACGTAAACTCCCTTAAGCCTGCCCTCTCCGTCGAAGTATAGGTGGGGAAGCACGTACGAGAAGGGGGCGATGAGGCTCACAGCTCTATCGCCCTCCTCCTTGGGCAACCCTAGGCCGTCATATGTGCCTCCACCCCTAATCCTCCTCTCAAGCTTGAAGACCGGGGGCTCGCGGGATAGGAGCGCTGCCCTGCCCTCGATCCTCACGATACCCTCCCCCGGCTTCTCATGGAGCACTGTGAGAAAGGGCCTCCTCAGATCATCCACCAGGCTCCTCAACAGGCGTCTAGATAGACACCCCATATCACAGCACTCGCAGAAGCCCTCTAGGAGGTCTACTAGCGGCGAGTACCTCTCCCCAGACGCCTTAAGGAGGTGGTGATACCTGAGCGTGGGTACCTGCCTACCCCTTATCTCGTCGAGCCTCACCTTATCCTCTAGGGCTAAGGGGATGAATGCCAGCACTTCCCCTTCACTCAGCTTCTTGGGGGAGCTCAAGGCTTCAGCGCTCTCCTTCACACGCTCTGCCC